>DATIQS010000244.1:0-6962 GCA_035470605.1 Fibrobacteraceae bacterium | reverse complement strand
ATTCAGGATGCTACCCATTGCGGAGCGATTCATTGGGCTCCAGATGTCCATGTGCTACCCTCCGGGATTTATGAAACTCCTGATTTCCTGGATCAATCGCGTTTGCGTTGTTTCCTTCTTAATCTGCAATTAGTCTGTGAGCATTATTCCAGCACGCTGGTCTTACTCCCTAAAAATTGGGGAGCCCTTTCACCAGTGCTCATTCATAAGGCAAGTGCGATTCATTTGGTTCCTCCTCCAGACGGACAATCCAATTGCATAAGCCAACTCCGTGAATTCAATGCACCGGAGGTCCCTCTTTTATGGGGAGGCGATTCTCTGAACAAAATGGAACGCCAACAACTCTCCCCAAGACAAATTTTTCAACAAGGCTCCCCATTCCCTGATCCACAGGAGACAGCGGAAACTCTGCTTGAGGCCAGGCGGGTGCGAATTCTTCAAAAAAACCCTCCTGAAGAGTGGATTCATATTCTCCACAGGACTTGGTGGATTGCTGCATTACTCCTCGTTATCGCCATTTTTTCCATCCCCATACGTCTGGATTCCCCCATCGTCCTTACACATGATTTGGCAGGAGAAAAGCAGCAATACGCAGGAGCCCCCTATCTCCAATATCGTTTCGATGGACAGGATACCATGCTGCGTTCGGCCAAAAACGCTATCGGACGATTCACGGCATTGGTCCCCACCTCAGGAGAAGTCCAGGAATACATTTTAGAGACGATTGCCAAAAACCATGCGGATACCTCCTCATGGCTTCACAATGAAGGCCAGACATGGATTCCTTCGAAAGAGGTCTCGTTGCGTTTTTATCCTCCAGACCATATTTTCAATCCTCAGATAGAAACCATGTTGCCCATCTGGCGATACTTTACTTCCCTACTAACTGATACTCTAGCTTATGTCACTGAATACTATAATCCAACTGGCAAAGGTGGGCGCCTCCATCTTGGGGTGGATATCGCAGGGAAAATGGGGAGTCGGATCCTGGCTCCATTCCAGGGACGAGCGTATACCACAATCGATGACCGGGGTGGAGTCATGATTGCCTTGAGCAATGGGAAAACAGTCCTGCTTTTTATGCATTGCGATCAGCTTCTCTATATGGATGGGCAAGAGGTCTTCGCGGGAGACCCCATTGCTACGGTGGGAATTACAGGGCACACCACAGGTCCTCATGTCCACTTCGCTGTAGGAAAAATCATGAAAAATGGCCCTCTCCATGCGGGCCCAATAAACTACAAATCCACCAATCCAAGCGAATGGGTTGCTAATTCGGCTCTCAGTTTGAGAGCCAAATGAGATTCTTGCGTTTGCGTCCGTGATTGTTGTCACTACAACATCTTTTTTCATGGGAATCAGTATGGAGACGAGTCCCTGAATAAGTAAATTAAGAACTGGCTGTGGGGAATAACAACCCGAAAAGGAGAACCTTTTGAAGTTACAGATGATTGGCGTCTTTGCAGCTGTTTTCCTCGCTTCTTGCGCGTCAAACAATTTGCCCCAAGTAAACTACATTGACCATCCTGATGGGCGCGGAGTTCCTGCCATTGATGATGTGATTGTGGAAATGAAGAGTGAATTTATCAAGGACTGTTACGGCCCGATCATTCACCGAGAGGTCCCAGAGACCCGTTGTCAGACGGAATTATTCCAGTTACTAGAACGCCGATATCATCTAGATTACACCAAAGATCATGTGGATATGGCCTCCGATGATCTATTTTTCCGTGATGTCGATGCTCGTATTCGTACTATGGTCCGCACCGATCCAGAGGTCCGGCACTTGGTGAAAGCCAATTTCCATAGCCATGAGGAATTGCTACAGTATTACAAGGGCCTTTATGGGTTTAATCCCATAACCTCTCAGGCTCAGGTGAACTAGAAACTTTTACACAACCCAGGCCGCCGATTGCGGCCTTTTTTATTTTTCATGCTATGAATCAACGATCGCAGTTGAGGCTATTTTCCTTGAATCGATACATGGGTGTCTTCCTCAGCGACAGCGGCCTCTAGGATGGATTTTCGCTTCCTTTCTCTTTCACAAGGTTGTTCCGCCAATGTGGGCGAGGGTGAACAGATTGCTTCTCTGCTGCGAAATCTGGGGGGCATTCCTGATGCCAATGAGCCAGATTTGATTGTTTTCAACCTGTGCTGCGTGAAAGGATGCCGTTCCGCTCTGAGTTTGGTCAAAAAAAACAAGTCCACACATCCTCGTGCAGCTCTTCTGGCAACCGGGTGCCTCTCTGTGGACTTGCGGGCTGAACTGAAGCGTTTGGATGAGAAAATATCCATTTTGGGGGCGAATGCCTGGGAGATGCTCGCAGAGGCGGTGGACGAAATTTTGAAAGGGCGGTGTTTTGAATTCCCAATCAATGCGAAACACGGTGTGTTGAACACAGGGCGGATCCGAAAAAACCCTGTCATTGGAATCGTCCCTGTCTCCCGGGGCTGTCTGGATGCCTGCGCGTTTTGCGTCACCCGCCTGATAAAAGGTGTTCATGAATCCTATCCCGAAAACCAAATTTTGGAAGAAATCCGAGCGCATCTCCAGGCCGGATGCCGAGAAATTTGGTTGACAGGCCAGGATGCGGGTTGTTACGGTTTTGAGCGAAGCTCCAATCTGGCTAGGCTTGTACGCCTTATACTAGAAACCTTCCCCGACGAATTTCTATTACGCCTCGGAATGGGAAATCCTCGCCATATCTTTTCCTATTGGGAGGAACTCGCCAACATTTTGCAAGATCCTCGCGTATTCACCTTCCTCCATCTGCCTGTGCAAAGTGGTTCTGATGCTGTTTTACAACGCATGGGGCGTCAACATAAAACGTCGGATTTTTTGAAGCTTGTCGAAGGATTACGTCAGCAAGTCCCCGACCTAACCCTATCCACAGATCTAATCGTCGGATTTCCTGGTGAGACATCGCAGGATTTCGCGGCAACACTACAGCTTTTGAGGGCGGTTCATCCAGCCGTAATAAACATGGCTCGTTTTGTCGTGCGTCCGGGGACTCTTGCTTCCAGGATGCCGGATCGTGTACCTCGTGAAGAAATTCATGCGCGATCTTTAGAGTTGTCCTTGCTTATCGCTGAAATCAGTCGGAAACAAAACCAAGAATCCGTCGGACGTCTGGAGGATGTCATTGTGGAAGAGCCGGGGAAAGCAGGAGATGTTATCGCACGGACCATCCAATATCGGCCCGTTGCCCTTCATCAGGAAATCCCACTAGGGAGCCGCGTTTGCGTGAAAATTAACAACGCAGACACATTCACACTGCACGGAGTGATCGTGTAGATTTTTCCCTCTGCAATGACATACAATGTAAGGGACGTGTCTCCATGAGATATCTCCGTATCCAAACAGTTTTTGGAGGGCGATACCTCGCTTAATTTTGCCGCGTAGGTTACTAAACCCGGGCGGAGTGTGATTCTCGTTTTTCGCCACGAACCGCAGCAAAAACAGCATCACAAGCGCTATTGAAGCGTTTCCAGATATGATCCGAGTGCTCGCGGGGGACTGCTCCCACCTCCTTCCAAAGGCGGCGCAAATGCTTTACCTCATCGAGTGAAGCCTCATTAATGTTCCCGCCTTCCAGAAGTCGTTCCACTTGTTCCACCAGCAGAGTTTTACGCTGTAGGTTGTTTTTTCGGGCTTGTTCCTGAATTTCCATCTGGTCTCGCCGCCTCTCAAAAAATTCATCACAGACCGCACGAAACTGGTGGTAAAGATTTTGTTCTTCCAATCCAGAGCGTCCCAAATGCTTCCAGTCTTCCTGAAACTGGCGTACCGTATCTGAGGCCTGATTGGACCCTGCTTCAGAGGTGAGCTCGCGAACCCGCACAATCAATGACTCCTTACTTTTTCTGCGTTGTTCCAATTCTTCACGGATCGCAGGATCCTGAGCCGCCCGACGCTCCAAATACTGATCAGTAATATGGCAATAACGATCCCACAGGGCATCGACCTCGTCCTTTGGAACCATACCAATAGATTTCCATTCGGATTCAACGGCTTTGACGATTTCGTCCACACCAGAAACTGTAGGGTCCAGATCCATCGCCTCCAGGCGCTCACAGATGGCCACTTTTTTCTGCAGATTTTCCTGCTTTTCCTGATCGAGTTCTTCAAAATGCTGACGCTTCCGATTGAAAAAGACATCGCATGCTTTGCGGAACCGTGTCCAGACTTCTTCGGAATTCGCTTTAGGGACAGGGCCTACGGTTTTCCATTCCTCTTGCAACTTTCGCAACCGCTTCGTACATCCAAGCCAATCCATGGATTCCTGCAAGGATTCAGCAAGCTCACACAAGGCGATCTTTTTTTCCAAATTGACATGACGCCCAGCGTCTTCACGAGAAAGGAATTCCTTATGCTTTGAATAGAAAATATCGCACGAGGCTCGGAATCGCTCCCAAATGGACTGATTTTGATCTCTCGGAACCGCTCCAGCCTGTCTCCATTCTTCCTGCATCTGTTGTACGCGCTTGGCTTTGTCTTTCCATTGATCGGATTCATCCGCGTTGATGCGATCCATTTCGTCACACAAGGCGATCTTTTTTTCCAGATTTTTCTGCCGCTGGACATTCTGTTCTTCGATATACTCGTGGAATTTCTGCGAGACCTGATCCGTCGCGATCTTGTATCGATCCCAGTATTCCTGGAGGCGTGGTTGAGGAACGAACCCCGTTTCTTTCCACTGTTGCTGCAAATGCCTCATTTTGGAAAGGGCGTCTGCCGCATCATCCAACTGAAGTAGGGCCTCAATTTCCTTAATAATATGGTCGCGTTCCTGTTCATTTCTCCAAGACTCCCATTCTTTCATCTCTTCAAAACGCTCCGTCGCGGCGCGATACTCTTTCCAAATATCATGGAATTGAAATTTGTCCTCCCCAACAATTTCCTTCCATTCCAGATAGGTGGCGCGCAATGTCTTAGAGATTTCCTTGAATTCCTGATTTTCGTCCAAATTTTGGATCCTAGAAATCAAGGCCTGCAATTTGACCAGACGTTCCTCGTGCAATTTTTGTTTTTCCGCATCATGTTCGCGTAACCGGGCACCAAGCTGCTCTCGCAATTGATTATAAGCTTGTAGTTGAGCATCCTCTCCTTCCAAAAGGGGCAAGGACTCCCACTCACGAACCAAACCACGCAACTGGCGCTCCATTGCCGCAGTGTCATCCATATTCACCAGAAGTTTTAGCTGTTCCAACAAATCAGAGCGAAGAGCATTTGTACGTTCAACCTCCTCCTGCCCTGTTCGTTGTTCCTGAGCCTGCTGCGATTGACGTAAATATCGTTGCCAGGTCGCCTGGAAGCGTTTTGCCTGATCTGGACTGGCGGCCCCCTCCAATTCTCGCCAGCGGGTTTGCAGGGCCTGCGCCTGTTGGTCCAAGTCCGTAGCAACGCCCTCGTTCACCAGGGCCTCAAATTGCTTAAGCACCTCCAAACGTTCTGTTTGTTGTTTCTCTTTTTCCTGGGCGGAACGGGCCTCCTGCTCCAGTCGTTCGCGTTGTTCCTGACAACGGTCCATAAAATTGGTGGACAAACGTTCAAATTCGTTTTCAACAGGTCCCATTCCCAACGCCTGCGCCTCAGCAACCACCTGTTTAAAATCCGCTTCATTCGACAAATAGTCCCGAGTGTCCAAAAGACGCTGCGCATGTGCCAGTACCGCTTCACGCTTGGGTCGCAGGGATTGTTCTTCTTGGGCTTTGGCGACAGAAGGATCCGTCGGAATTTCTGATTTTTCCGCTTGAGCGCGCAGGCGCTCCGCTGCCTTTG
Organism: Fibrobacteraceae bacterium; assembly: GCA_035470605.1. Lineage (GTDB taxonomy): Bacteria > Fibrobacterota > Fibrobacteria > Fibrobacterales > Fibrobacteraceae > CAIRAY01. The sequence goes on along the minus strand of DATIQS010000244.1, from coordinate 1,180 downwards.
CTCGCACTTCTGGATGCCTAGAATGGTCGGCTGCGTCTTGAAGTAAATTATCCCGATTCACCCCTTTCAGGGCAATCAGGGCTACTTCTATATCAGGATCACGCAAGGCGGATTGGAGAAGTACTCCAGCCTTGTTGCATTTTTGCGCTAAAGCTTTGCGAACCTCCGCACTACGGGCATTGCGAAGCACTTCATCAGAAAGAGAGCTAGGACGCATATCGCGTATCATCTGCCGGATTTCCTGGGTCATCGGGCCTTCATGAGAACGCAGGACGCGCGCCATTTCGTCTTGTAATTTGGTTTGGGCAATAGAACGAATTTCTGTATCGGAATCTTGCAAAAGAGACGTCAATACCCGGCTGAGGGTCAATTTACGAGCGGCAGTCTGACGAACTTTCGGGTGTTTATCGGATTGAATGATACTAGCAAAGATTTCTTGTTGGTTTGAATCCATCGCCTGGATGGCGGCAATACGGACTTCGGGGTTGGAATGTTTCCACTGTGGGCGAATCAGGTCAAGAAGGGACATGTAAATCTCCAATTTAAAGAAAAGAACTCCCGGTATGGTCTACACCGGGAATCCCTTAGCAATCTAACAAAAGAAAAAGTGGCAGGTAAAAAAATCAGTCGTTCATGGCGATGTTAATTTCAGCGAAAGCGCTTTTGCCTTCTTTAAGCCATTTTTCCAAATCATTAACATCCAAATCCAGGGCATCCACACAATCCGTATGAAACGCAGGAAGGAATGGATCACCGGAATTACCGAAGCCGAGGAAATGCGCGAGGAGGTCGGCTACATGGATCAGAGAAACAAATGTGAAGCTGCCATCCTCAATATCAAGGATAAAGGGTGAATTGTGCAATTCAATGGCCTTGACCATATTGCGGGAGAACCCCCAGACATCGGCGACATAAGCCCCAATATCCTGATGAGAAAAACCAAAAACCTGCTCCTCCGCAATCACCAAAGTGAGCTGTTCACTCCGGCAACGATTCATAGCGTCGGTGAATTCGCGAGGGAATGACTGATACATGATAAGTTTTCCCACATCGTGAATCAGTCCAGCGATAAAGGCCTCATCGGAATTGGAATCCAGAGAGCGACCGCTATACTTTTGCAGAATGCGGGTCATCACCGCCACTCCAATGGAATGCTCCCAGAATTTACGCAGATTTAACA
>DATIQS010000243.1:0-7499 GCA_035470605.1 Fibrobacteraceae bacterium | reverse complement strand
AAACCTCTTTACCAACAACCTCTTCCCATCGAGGAAGTAAGGCAAAACGCTCCATTTCGTAACGCAGTTCCGGCTGATCCAGCAGATCCCCCAGAATCAAAGAAATATCTGTAGGGCCTTCTACGGATGCCTTACGACGTTTGAAACTGTTATTCATTGGTCACGAGCTTCCAATGCATTTTCTGCATTTTCTATCGTAGAAACGTAACAACAGGCGTAGTCGGGACGCTTGCGCGATTGGGCTGCAAAGACCAATAAGCCTTCACGGGAAGCCCCCACAACCCGAACCAAACGGCCAGCCCCATTTTGGAACAGGAGATCCATCCCCTCCACAATATGATGAGACAAGGGTTGTTTTTCCTGACGCAAATGCCGGATGTCTGTAATCACATCAAAAGGGGGATGCAGCCTCGCGATTTCCATTTGAATCAGCATCAAAACTTCCTCTGTCTCTTCCAAATCCATAGAGCCAGAAAGGACGATCAACAATCGATTTTTGGCGATATCCGAAGATACCTTAAACATCTCAGCTCCATTCTTCCAATAAGCGTCAACTGAGTTCCAGAATCAAATCGCCCTTCATCACCGCTTTTCCAGGAGATGCGGAAATCTGGCGAACCTTGCCCGCACGAGGAGCCGTAAGCTCATTTTCCATCTTCATGGCCTCCAGGATTCCCAAGGTCTGCCCCTTTTCCACTTCATCGCCGACTTCGACAAACAGGGAGGTAATCTGACCCGGCAATTCGGCTCGCACCTGACCAGACACTTGTTTCACAGTTGCAGGGGGTTTGAAACGCGTTGATTCGACCTTTTCAATCTCCACACGATAGGAAACGCCGTTCAAATAGACGCGCTCCGGCAAACCGTCACCACGCCGATCCACCTGAACAGGAATCACCCGATTGTTGACCATCACTAGGCGTAAGGAACCGTCGCTATTGGTCTCTAGAATACGAACGGCAATATTCTTCCCTTTCATTTCGACGGAAAATTCAGAGGTGAACTCCGCCTTGCGTGGAAGTTGGAATTCATGTTTATCAACGCTGCTACGTACTGTGTATTTCATCTTAGAACTCCATCTTCTTCCGGTTGAGAACACGACTCGCCATGGCCCACAGCAAGCCACCATGCTGCGCGGATTCCATAATCTGGGATGCGTTGGCATCCGTGTTCAACGCAAGTGCAGCCACCAAAGCCGCGATCTCGTCATCCTCTTCGTTACGAAGCCCCTTGAGCAGTTGCACCCGGCGGTCTTCCGAAAACAGATAGGAAGTGGAGATCTCCACCTTCACAAAATCCGCCGAATCCACAATCGCCCGCAAGAGGGGCAAAGTGGTCTGAATTCCGTCCACAAAAAAATCCGCCAAAGCTAACCGCATACGGGTAATCGCCTCCTCACGAGTGGAATCATGCACCAGCAGGGTAGCGATGTTTGGATCGTAATGCGGACTAACGATATCTCCTGCCGCAACAGTGGAAAGGAGGACGATCCCCTCCCCCATGGGAGCGTGGAACCGCCCGATCCGTCCAGGACTTGGGGTAAATTTCCTGTAGGGATCTGTCGCATAAAGGAAAGCGCCAATGACATGGCCGCGACGCTGCACATGCTCTTCTTGAATGCGTAAGGCCTCCCCCGAGGCAACTCGTACCTGTTCCCGAATGACATTGACGCCGCTGAAAAGACTTGTCACGCTATGAGAAGCCTGGATAGAACCATCGACTTCGGAAAGGTAGGCCTCCCCTCCCACAATCTGGAAGACAACGGAAGCGAACCCTTCTAATCCAAGCTGATTCACCAATGCCGGAATGGAGGATTCGATCTGACCGCGCAAGGCCCCTTTAACCGATGGCGCCGGGGATTCCGCGATTAATTTCTGGAAACGACGCTGGACAGAGGTTTCAAATTCTGGAAGCGCCAAAACACGACCGGAATGATCACGCAAGACAGGGAATTCCACCTGATGAGCATCGGGCAGGTATTTTTCCAACACAATATCGCCGGGAACCCCATGGCGTTCGCACTGTTTCGCCACATGATCCCAAGCCGGCCTGAGCTCTTCCAAATCATTCACCACCCGGTGTCCCCAGCCTCCGTAGCTGGCGACCGCTCGAACCACCAGAGGGAAACCGACTGCCGCGTAAGAGGATTCCACTTCAGCCCAATTGCGCAATAGAGGAGTCCCAGGCAAAACTCCAATTCCAAGTTTCTGCGCAACCTCCTTGGTCCGCGGGAAAAGCGGAGCAGAAAGGAAGGCAATGTCCCGCTCTTTGAGGAGATGGGCTAATTCCTGACTTTTGGCCAAGAATCCATAACCCGGATGAACAGCATCGGCGCCACACATGACAGCGGCATCGACAATGGCATTCACATCCAGATAAGCGGTAGAACCATTGGAAGACCGAATTTCAATCGCCTCGTCCGCGGCACGAACCGCCGCACTTCCCAAATCCGAGGTCTCATACACCACTGCCGCACAGGCGCCCAATTCGCGCACCGCACGGACACAATTTGCAGCCACTAGGCCACGATTCGCGATTAACACTTTTTTAAACATGGCAAATCCAAATTTGAGTTATGAGTGATGAGTGATGCCACACGGAATCCGTCGTTCAATACTGTACACCATTCAGCACACAGCTCGTAGTTACCAATGCGCGTCGTTCTGCTTGTATTTTTGCATTCATCACTCAGGCACTCATCGTTCATCACTAGCAAGTTATTCTCATTCGTTCTTCACAGAGGGATGTTCCCATGCTTGCGCTTAGGACCCTCTTGTCGCTTGCCATCCAAAGCAGCCAAATGCATCAGCAACAATTGCCGCGTCTGGGCGGGTTCGATCACATCGTCCACATACCCCAAAGCCGCAGCCACACGTGGATTGGCAAAATTATCGCAGTAATTCTGCTCGCATTCGGCAGCCTTCGCGGCCACCGCTCCGGCATCACCACCCGCCTCCTTGACCTTTTCAAGATCCTTACGGAAAACGATGTTCACCGCGCCCTTAGGGCCCATCACCGCAATTTCAGCACCAGGCCAAGCAAGTACCACATCAGCACCCAAATGCTTGGAGCACATGCAAATATAGGCGCCCCCATAAGACTTACGCAGAATCACCGTGGTCTTGGGAACCGTCGCCTCGGAATAGGCATACAACAACTTAGCGCCATGCCGAATGATCCCCTGGTATTCCTGATCCGTGCCCGGCAAAAAGCCAGGAACATCGACTAGCGTAATCAGGGGAATATTAAAAGCATCGCAGAAACGCACAAAACGCGCAGCCTTATCGGAAGCATTCACGTCAATACAACCCGCGAGTTCTTTGGGATTGTTCGCAACAACCCCGACAGAGCGCCCACCCATACGCGCCAGTCCGATCACAATATTTTTGGCATAGCCCTTTTGCAATTCCAAAAAGGAATTGGGGTCGGCCACCGCCTGGATTACTTCCAACATATCATATGGCTTATTCGCGTTGGATGGAACCAGTACCTCCAGAGCCGTGGAGACCTCCACCTTGAGATCCTGGGTTCCCAAGAAGGGTGGATTTTCCAAATTGTTGCTGGGTAGGTAGCTCAACAATTTTTTTACCCAATCAAGAGTAGACTCATCGTCATCACCCACATGACAAACGACGCCGGACTTCGACATGTGGACGTCCGGGCCACCAAGGTCCTCCATGCTCACTTTCTCTCCAGTCACCGTTTTGATAACCTCGGGTCCAGTGATGAACATCTGGGAACTTCCACGCACCATCACCACAAAGTCAGTAATGCCTGGGCTATAGACCGCACCACCCGCACATGGGCCCATAATCACGGAAATCTGGGGGATAACTCCCGAGGCCTTGGTGTTGCGAAAGAAAATGTCGCCATAGCCGCACATGGATGCGATGCCTTCCTGCACACGCGCTCCACCAGAGTCGTTAAGGCTCACCATAGGAGCCCCATTCTGCAGAGCTAAGTCCATACACGCGGCAATCTTCTTCCCGTGCATTTCTCCCAGAGAGCCGCCAATAATCGTGAAATCTTGAGCGGCACAATACACGAGCCGACCATTCACCCGTCCGAAGCCAGTAACCACACCATCACCCGGTTTCTTCATTCTTCCGACACCGAAATAATCGGCACGCAATTCAACGAACCCCCCGATCTCCACAAAGGAACCGGGATCAAAAAAATACTCCAACCGTTCCCAAACGCTCAGTTTACCCTTTTTATGCTGCCCCTCAATCCTCTCCTGGCCTCCACCAAGGCGCATCTGCGTCTTACGGTTTCGCAACGCCTCAATCCTTTGCTGGTTGACGATATCTTCAGACAAAAAAGACCTCCGGAATAAAAACATGTGAAACCGGGTCCCACAGCTGTCCGGGGCAAATGCGCCTGGACGGACGCGGAAACCGGGATTCAAAACTTATATAATCCCTACAGCTGGATGTATCTACAAACAGGTATAAGAACAGCTTATCAACATGATTTTATGAAAAAATTCATTTGACCAACAGGTCATTTTCTGGGGATACGGTCAAACAGACGATAGCAAGAAAAAATCAGTGCCAGCCCTTTTGGCGCAAGGAAGGAAGCATCCCCAGCAAAGAGTCAACCAAAGCCTGGCATCCCTCTCCTGTTACCGCTGAAACCGATACGACAGGAAGCTTATGACGACGGAATTCTTTGAGAACTTTATCCACACCCAAATCAGTCTTGTTGATAGCGATGACTCTCTGCTTTTCCGCTAAGGCTGGATGGAAGGCTTCCAGTTCCTTGCAAAGCATCTTGTATTTGGTATAGGCATCATCCTCAAAGCCATCGATCACGAAAAGCAACGTATGCGTACGTTCAATATGGCGCAAAAATTGGTACCCCAATCCTTTCCCTTCCGCCGCTCCCTCGATCAAACCGGGAATATCCGCGACAACAAAGCTACGCTCCCCTCGATGCACAATGCCCAAAATGGGTTCCAACGTGGTAAATGGATAATCCCCAACTTTGGGACGAGCACTGGAGATCCGGTTGACCAAAGAGGACTTACCTGCGTTGGGGAACCCCACCAGACCTACATCGGCCATGAGTTTGAGTTCCAAATGAAGGATTCGTTGGGTACCCAATTGCGGGGGAATGGTTTTGCGCGGAGCCTGATTCTTTGGAGTCGCGAAATGCTGATTTCCCATGCCTCCACGTCCCCCAGGGGCAGCCAACCAGAGTTGTCCGGGCAAAACAAGATCGGCAAGAATCCGCCCCTCCTCATCCTTGACTAAAGTCCCGACAGGAACATCAACCAACAAATCTGGCGCATTCTTACCGGAACAGCGAGCCGTAGCCCCTCGGACTCCATTTTCAGCCTTATACTTACGCTGATTTCCCATGTCCAGAAGGGTCGTGTATTGTTCATTGACGCGCAAATACACACTGCCACCCCTGCCTCCGTCGCCACCGTCAGGTCCTCCATTCGGCACACAGGCCTCACGCCGGAAGCTACAAATCCCTTCTCCGCCTTTGCCAGAGATCACTTCAATCGTTGTTTCGTCGAGGAACATGGGTGAGTACCGATGAATGATTAAACAGGGTTATGTTAGAGGTTAGAGAGATGAATTCTGAAAAATGCCGAGTCCAGCGTTCTTCCTTTTTCCCTCTTCCCTTTACCCTAAACCTTCTATTTCCCCAATTCCTTAGAGCGTTCATAGGCAGCCATTACAGCATCCATAAGCGCAGAACGGAAGCCAGAAGCCTCCAAGGCCTTGAGCCCGTATATGGTGGTTCCAGCCGGTGAACTCACCGCAACGGTAAGGTCCGCAGGAGATTTTCCAGATTCCCGCACTAATGCGAGGGAACCCTCAATGGTGGAAAGGACCATGGACATAGAGGCATCACGAGTGAGCCCCGCCATCACCCCAGCCTGTGCTAAGCCCTCGATGAATTGAAAAACCCAAGCGGGACCAGAGCCGGAAAGCGCCGTAACCGCATCAAGCTGGGATTCCGCCACCACAGCCACATTCGCCACCGGGGCAAAAATTGCTTTGCCTTTTTCGACTAATTCCGCAGGGGCTTGGTCTCCAGCTAAGGCCACCATTCCCTTGCCAATGGACATGGGCAAATTCGGCATACAACGCAGCACATCCAACGTCAAAGAATTCGCCAAAGCCAGCCGAATCGACTCCACGGTCACACCAGCCATCACGGAAATAAATTCGGGACGACGCCCTGATTTCTGGAGGGCATTGCGCCACTCGGGCGCAACGGTCTTAAAGACATGCGGTTTAACACACAGAAGAACAAGGTCCGCCCAGGCAAAGCCCTCCTCGGCAGAAGAGAAACGCTTCACTCCTTGCTGGGTATAGCCAGAAGCCATTGCATCATTGGGCTCGACCATGGCAAGCCGCGCAGCCGGAGCGACACCCTTGCCCAGCAAACCACGCAATACTGCGCCGCCCATGTTGCCAGTGCCGAGGAATAAAAGATTGCCGAGGGAGATCATAACTGTGGACCAAATTTGAGGTTAGAGGGTAGAGGTTAGAGGGTAGAAGTTAGAGGGCTAGAGTCTGCTTTATTCTGAATCTTGATCTCTAACCTTTACCCTCTACCCTAGCTGTTTTCCTTTTTCTTTTGCCTACTTGTTCATCATCGCCAAGAATTCGGTATTCGTTTTGAACGCTTTCATCTTGTCGAGCATAAACTCCATGATCTCCGGTGGGGTCATGTCCTGTAAATAGCGACGTAGAATGACCACGCGCTGCAACTCCTCAGGGGTAAGCAACAGTTCGTCCTTACGGGTGCCGGATTTATAAATGTCAATCGCCGGCCAGATGCGCTTTTCTGCGATGCGACGATCGAGCACCAATTCGTTATTGCCCGTCCCCTTGAACTCCTCAAAAATCACCTCGTCCATACGACTACCAGTCTCAATAAGAGCCGTGCCGATGATGGTGAGCGAACCACCATTCTCAATTTTGCGGGCGGCGCCGAAAAAGCGCTTGGGACGCTGCATGGCCATGGCGTCCACACCACCGGACAAAATCTTGCCGGAATGTGGGATCACCACGTTGTTGGCGCGGGCGAGACGCGTGATAGAATCTAGTAGGATCACCACGTCGTTGCCATATTCAGCGAGGCGCTTAGCTTTCTCGATCACCATGTCCGAAACCTGTACATGGCGCTCGGGGGGCTCGTCAAAGGTAGAACTGATCACCTCGCCCTTCACACTGCGGCGCATGTCCGTCACTTCTTCAGGACGTTCATCGATGAGCAACACGATAAGAACCACTTCAGGGTGATTCTTAGCGATGGCGTTGGCAATATTCTGCAATAACACCGTTTTACCCGTGCGCGGGGGTGCCAGAATGATGCCGCGCTGGCCTTTGCCGATAGGGGTAAACAGGTTCATGATACGAGTGCTGAACTCGTCCTTTTTGTATTCAAGATTCAGGCGCTCATAAGGATGCAACGGGGTTAGATGCTCAAAGCTCACCCGACGTCGAGCATCCTCGGGGGGACGGAAGTTAATC
>DATIQS010000242.1:0-1612 GCA_035470605.1 Fibrobacteraceae bacterium | reverse complement strand
AAAGCGCTTGGCTGCGTAGGGACTCCATATTCTGATTTAATTGGTGCGATTCTTTGGATAAGTGATCTGCATTGCCTTGCAATGTCCGTGTGCTCTCTGCTACACGTTGAATCATTTGCTGTAATCGTTCCGTAAAGCGATTGAAGGATTGTGCCAGCTCCATAAACTCGTCGCCTTTTTTCAATGGCAGGCGACGTGTCAAGTCCGCCTCTCCCGAAGCGATTTCGCGCAAAGCACTAGAGGTCGCCTCTAAACGGCGCGTTAATCCCCTGGAAAATGTACTGGTCAAGAAGAAGGCAAGCAATAGGCAGGCCAGCATAACCACAGAGATCAGTTTTTGCATGGTCCGAACAGGGGCTAGCAATTCGTCCTGATAGGCGCAAGCGGATACGATCCATTGCATTTCTGGAATTCGAGCAAAGGCGTAATCGACGAAGGAGCCCTTTTTCCCATTGAGGTTTGATTGTTGCTTCGAAATGATATCTCCCTCTTTTTCCTGTAGCATATATTGATGATGGGCTGATTTGCGAATCGAGCCTTCTAGGGTGGAATCAGGATGAATAATTTGTTTGCCTGCTGTGTCTATAATTTGGGCGAATCCATGTTCTCCAACGCGGAAGGATACGATACGGTGGCGAAGGACATCCATTTTCCCCTGAGGAACTCCGGCAAAAAGGGCGCCAATCACTTTTCCTTGGTGGAGCAATGGTTCATAGGCTGTCACGTACCACTCATCAGCGACCATCGCACGACCTTGGAATCGTTGGCCAGACATAATTTTCTGATATACAGGGGAGGATTCGGGGATATAGGTACCTGTGGCGCGTTTTCCATCGGATGTTTTTACTGTGGTAGAAACACGCAGCATCCCTCCAGGAATCACCTGAAACAGAGTCACTGCTACGTGATTCCCCAACAACCTGGAAATACTATCTACCCAAATTTTGTCTCCTAGAGCAAGTTTCCCGTCTAAAGCCATTTCAGGAATGTCCATTTTTTGGGACTCCCGAGTCTTTTGATTTACGGCCTCTACCGGAATTTGAGCGTTAGACAGGCTTACATGAGGAACGATCATCGCACGAGCGACGCGTACATCCATGGAAACCTCCTGTTCCGTCAGATCATAGCTGAGCTCCACTAGATCAACTAGCGCTTTACGCATAGTTAAATGGGCCTCGTGATGGGCCTTCTGCAAAGAAGCCGTGGCTGAACGGTAAATCAGGAATCCTCCAACTCCCATCAATAGGAATAAGGGTAGCAGGAGTTGGAAAAAAAGTTTGGTTCGTAGGGGGGATTTTGATGAAGAAAAAAGTCGTTGTTGCGTAATTGTCATGGGCCCATCTTATCATGAGAGATAAAAGCTGTCAAGGTTTATTCTGCGCTGAGTTTGTCTATATCAGGACGCATGGGCAAAATCACAGTAAAGGTGGCTCCAGAGCCCTCCTCGCTTTGCACTTTGATCTCGCCATGCATTCGGGAAAGGAGGCGCTTTACTATGGTTAGCCCTACCCCTTGGCCCTCCACTTTACCATTCGGAGACAAACGATGGAACATTCGGAAGACAAGAGGCACCAAATCCTGCTTAAATCCCACTCCATTGTCAGAGAAATGG
>DATIQS010000241.1:0-5229 GCA_035470605.1 Fibrobacteraceae bacterium | reverse complement strand
GGTCATCAGAAGGGTTCCGCCTTCCAAAGAACGGGCGTCACCAAGGCTCGAAAGCGTTACATCGATTTTCCGTCCTGGTTTGACAAAAGGCGGCAATTCTGCGGTGACCATGACCGCCGCTACGTTTCGGAGGCGCATCGTGCTTGTGGGGACTTCTATTCCTAACTTTTTGAGCATGTTGGCTACAGATTGCACCGTGAACTGCGTCCGCGATCCATCTCCGGTTCCTGCGAGTCCTACAACAAGTCCATAACCAATGAGTTGTTGGTTGGAAAGGCCATCTAGCGTGGCCACATCCTTTACCCTCGTCGTTGCATTCGACAAAACGGCAAATAAAAGAATCAAGAAAAAGAAGAATGTCGTACGCATAAGGTCTCCTAAAAAAGCCAGTTAAGGAATCGCGTGAGAACGCCGGGTTCCTGGGCTGAACTGTTCACACCGTTTCCGCTGTAACGAATCACCGCATCGGCGAGTTTCGAGGAGTAGATTGTGTTGTCGGGATTGATGTCATCCGCCCGGATGATTCCAGAGACTTCTAAAACCTCCTCTTCGTTATTGACGGTAACCATTTTGGAGCCCTCGATCATCAGATTGCCATTGTCTAGCACCTGCATAATTTTTGCAGTGACGGTTGCCTTGAGTTCTCCATTGCGCGATGTCGCTCCCTTCCCGGTGAAATCCGCTCCGGTTGAACCGGAAAGGCCAATTCCTGGAACCCATTTGAGTGCTCCAGAACCTTTTGAAATCCCCACATCGAGATCGTTTTCCGACTCGGTTTTTGTTGAGGCGTCGTTGGAGGCCGAGGCGCTTTCCACAACCAACACAGTGACGATGTCTCCAGGACGATGCCCTCGTTTATCTGTAAAAAGCGAATAGGTTGTGGCCATTGCGAACTGCGCACAGAGCATAATGAGCAGAATTAAGTTTTGTCTTCGCATTCATCCTCCTAATTCAGCACCTGGACCTCTCCTGGCCCATTGATTTGCGCCTGGATGACTTTGCCTGTATTGGCGTTTATCACGTCGATTCGTTGGCCGGTATAGCCATTCTCTTTGGCAATCGCGAGGGTACTTACTTGTGCTTCTCCGATTTGAGCAGACATACGCACCTGGTCCCCTTCATGAATTTGGTAGGGCTTTTCCAGCCAGGGCTCAACTAGATTTTGATCTGGGGAGATTGTGCGTAGTGCTTTGCGCCCCAGGGCATCTTCTAGGCGAGACACATAAGGGCGGCTCAGGTGAGTGGTTTCAAGGCGTTGGATTGCAACTTGATTTTTTTGGATCGTTTGCCCTCGTTGGATTTGAGATATAGTACGAACCACATCGGTCCAGCGGCGAACAGTGAACGGAAGAGAATAACGCATTCTGGGTACCCCATCGATCGAAATACGAAGCACCGCCATCTCCTGCCCTCGGGCATTGAAATTCGCAGGGAGTTCCATTGTCCATTGATAGTGGTTGTCTGGCACTGGAACCTTTTCAGGAAGACGGGATGTTTCCAGCTCCCAGTCCCGACCCATAATTCCTTGCATCCTTGGGCCTACGGTTTCTAGAAGCAATCGTTCCAGAGAGTCTCGTTGGAGATAGGAGGCTCGTGATCGGACGACGAGGCTCCCTTTGCCAAGGATTTCTAGGCTCTCTGGGGGACATACAGATCTGATGTAGAACGTCTTCAGGGTGTTAACGCTGAGGCGGGTTTCTCGACCAGGTAGCTCTAGACGCCCAATCTCCAATGCAGACAAACGCTGAACTAAACCGGCATCGCCATGCAGGGTGGCAACATCACTTAGATGAATGCGCCCAGGCGAAATTTCGGATACCGGACGCAGTTCCACCGTGGCGCGTGCAGCCCATGCAAATGACATGGCAAAACAAAGCATCCAAAAGCAGCGCATGATTCTAAAGGCCTCAGGTTTTCAGGCTTGTTGCCGTCTGTAGCATATCATCGGACGTTGTGATGGACTTGGAACTGATTTCATAAGCGCGTTGCGCGATGATCATTCCCACCATTTCGTCCACCATATCCACGTTCGAGGCTTCCAAATATTGATTTTTGATGCTTCCAAAATTGTCGTCCCCTGGAGTCCCTAGGATGGGTTCTCCACTCGCCTCGGTTTGCAGATAAAGGTTTCCGCCTTGGGCACTCAATCCTGCCGGATTGATAAATCGTGCCAGTTCAATTTGGCCGAGTTCTTCAGCTTCTTCGTCTTCGGTTAGGGTCGCCATGACTTTCCCATCTTCGTCGATGTACATATCGTCAGCATCATCTGGGATTACGATTCCGGGTTCCAGAATATAACCCTGCGAAGTGCAGAGATAACCATCGGAGCTCAAACTGAAATTGCCTGCGCGTGTATAGGCGGTTTCTCCGTTGGGAAGTCGAATCTGGAAAAAGCCGTCTCCCTCAATAGCGGCATCGGTGCTGTTCCCTGTTTCATCCAAACTCCCTTGACTGAAATCCCTGTCCGTGGCCGCTACGCGTGAACCGAGGCCAATCTGGATTCCCAGAGGGGCCGTAACGCCTTCAGCTGTTTCTCCACCAGGTTCCTGCATCGTCTGGTAGATTAGGTCTTCAAATTGCAGACTTGATTTTTTGAACCCAACGGTGTTAATGTTGGAGAGGTTATTGGATATGTTATCCACATAGGTCTGATTGACCTTCATGCCCGCGGCTGCGGTGTACAGGGATCGCATCATTTGTAGGCTCCTTAACTCACTCGGCCGATATCATTAACGGCCTTTTGCAAAGTTTCATCTTCGGAACGGGCCGCTTTTTGGTCCATTTCATAGTTGCGTTGGAATCGAATCAACTCCACCATGCCTTCTACGGCGTTTACGTTGGAAGATTCCACAAATCCTTGACGGACCTGTACATTTTCAGCCAGTTGTGCATCGGCTTCTTCTGGGGCGCTATACAGGTTTCCTCCCTCCCGTTGTAACAGGCTGCGGTCGGCGAAGTCTACGATCTTTAGATTCGCCACACGGTCTCCCCCAGTGGAAATTTCACCGCTGGTTGATACCTGAAAGGATGACCCGTCCGTGAGAATAGGACCTCCGCTTTGATCCAGAACCTTGTCTCCCGCCAGTGTGACCAACTCTCCCATTCCATTGCGGGTAAGACTGCCTGCGCGAGTGTAGCGAACATCCCCATTAGGGGTCTCCACCGTCAGAAAACCATCGCCTTCCAGGGCCACATCCATTGGATTCCCTGTTTGCACCATGGACCCCGGTGTCCAGTCAATGCGGTTTTCCACCATCCAATGACTTTCGTCGTGGCTGAGTTGAGATTGATCGTTATAATTGTTTTGCACCCGGGCCATGCTGACCGCCAGGGATTTTTTGAAACCGCTGGTATTGGCATTTGCCAGGTTATTGGTGGTATTGTCCACCATTTCCTGTAGAATCATCATGCCGTCACGCGCTGTATACAGTCCACTGACCATCCAGACCTCGAAGAAACAACAGGATTTAAACGCAAAGGCTATGCCAATGTGAAAAAAGGCTTTTTTGCTTAAAAAATGAGGTCGTGGGAAAAAATTGCCCAATTTTTGGCTGTAGTTAGGAGCTTTTTAACCTTAGTCGCCGCAAATTTCAGTAAAATTCGCAAAAACGGAATAGTTGCCTTTCTGGGTTCTCAAAAAATAAATTGCATCATGGTGGAAGCCAAAAATTTTCCTATTCTCGTGTTTGAAACCCATGCGGACTCGCGGGCCAGGTGGATTCGTCTTTTATTGGCTGCCGGTTTTTCTCCAGTGTTGGCTTCTACGCGCGAGGCACTAATCCAAGGCATTGTCTCGGGGAAATTTGTGGCCGCTATGTCCAAAGTCTCCCTACGGGATCCCTCTTTTTTGCTCGCGTTACGCGTTTTTCGGGAAAGGCCGGAACTACGGCATATCCAATTTTTGATGGTGTTGGAAGTGGCGGAGGAACCCCTAGTGTTGGAACTGATTAAATCCGGCTTCTATAACATTGTCACCCGTACACAGCCAGATTCTGTTTTTTTTGAAAAGATTGGCTCCATCGCCAATCGTTTGGGAGGGAGTCCGGACCGTCGTCAGCATATTCGTGTCCCCATTATGGAATACGAAAACGCCAAGTTGATTCTTTCTTTACCCAATGCGCGCAAAATTACGTCCCTAGTGCGCAACATTTCCATTGGCGGAGTACAGGTGGCCTTCCGGGAGCGAATTTTTGTTCGGTTCTCTCCAGGTGAGGTGCTTACCAATTGCCTCCTTGTTTTTAAAAATCAGGACATTGGCACCGATGTTTCGGTGATCACCATGCTGGACAAGGGTCTTCAGTTGCAATTTCACCAAATGGATGAATCCCGTCTGAATCAGATTGCAAAGCTGGTGCAGGAGCGAATTCAGATGGAGTTTTGAGGGGTTTTACTTATGGTCTCTCATGTTTTTACCCTATTGGGCGCGACGGTGCTTCTGGTCACATGTTCCTCTAAATCTTCGGAGGAGGATACAGACTACGTGCTGGCAGATACAGCGCTGGACAGTGTTTGCTCCACCCAGTGTGACAATGCCACACCGGCCATTCCGACTTTGGAAGATAGCGGCGGGGCGGGGAACGTCACTACGTATGGCAGTGTGGGTGACCCGGAACCTAGTGTTGGTGGCGCCTGCAACTATGGCTCCACCGGCATCTATTATTATGCGGCAGCCTACGTAAACCTGGAACCTGGTGATGGCCTAGGCCTGTGGAACTCTGGTCACATCTGTGGCCAGTGCCTTCGGGTTCGAGTCCCTGGTGATTCTGGTTGGAAATCCGTGGTGGTGCGTATCACGGACAAATGCCCGGATGATTATTGTGGGATCGACCTTGGGGGGGCGCCCGCCAAGGCTTTGATGGGAATTCAGCCTGGGCGTTACGACGGAGAATGGACCTTTGTTTCTTGCACAGGACAAGACAGTCTTTCGGATGGAGTGCCTGCACTCCATGTTAAGGAAGGCAGCAACTCTTGGTGGTCCTTGGTCCAGGTGCGCAATCCACCTACCGCCACCTTGTCCATTTCGTGGACCTCTGTTTCGGGGGGGGCCGGGGTTTTCCGTTATTCGACCGAAGCGGAGAATTTTTATCGGGTCGCGGATTCTGTTCTGGCAGATACCGGAAAGGTGACTCTCCACATCCTATTTTCCGATTCTTCCTCTCTGGAATTGACTGTTCCTGGTAACATTCTGGCGACAGCGGATACGGATCTCGTTCTAGAATAGCCCCCTCC
>DATIQS010000240.1:0-11164 GCA_035470605.1 Fibrobacteraceae bacterium | reverse complement strand
ACCAGCGCGACCGCCATCAAGATATCGGGTGTGACCACCGGAAGCTCCACCACGCTATGGATCAGCCCGCGCAGCTTGCGGGGCCAGGGGGTGCGGTGCAGGCCGATGGCGAGCAGGGTGCCGATCACCGTGGACAGCGCCGTGGAGGCCAGTGCGACCACCAGGGTGTTCCAGGTTCCCAGAAGCACCGTGGAATTGTGCATCAGCTTTCCGTACCACTGCAGGGAGAATCCGCCCCAGGACTGGCCCAAGCGGTTGGCGTTGAAGGACTCCGCCGCGACAAAGGCGAGCGGCAAAAAGAGCAGGGCCATGATCAGCCAGGAGCTGACGTGGATCCACCAGGGGGACTTGCGCGCGGTCATCGCCGTTCCTCCACCGTGTTCTTGGGAACCAGGCCACCGCCCCAGCGCTGGAACACCGCCAGGGAAAGCAGGCTGGTCAGCACCAGGAACATGCCGACCATGGCACCGTAAGGCCAGTCAGATGCCGAACCAAACTGCTGTTGGATCAGGTTGCCGATCAGCATATTGCGCGCCCCGCCCAGCAGGTCGGACACCACAAACATGCCCAGGGAAGGCACCAGCGTCAAAATCACCGCAGCCACCGTGCCCGGAAGCACCTGGGGCAGGATCGCGTGGCGGAACGTGGAAAACGCCTTGGCGTACAGGTCGCGGGCGGCCTCCACCAGGCTCCAGTCCAGACGCTCCACCGCCGTGTAGATCGGAAGCGCCGCAAAGGGCAGCATGGAGGACACCATGCCCAAAAACACCGCCATGGAGCCTGGATACAGGCTATCCTCAGGGCCGATCAGCCCGGTCCAGCGGGCCAGCCATGCCGGAGGCATCTGCGCTTCCAGGGCGAGCATCCAGGCATAGGTGCGGATCACCAGGTTGGTGCAGCTCGGAACCATCACCAGCGCCATCAGCAAATTGCGGTTCTCCTTGGGACGCCCGGCGATCCAGAAGGCCAGGGGAAACGACAGTGTCACGCACAGGGCCGTAGTGCCCACCGCCAGCACGGCGGAGCGCAACAGGATCATCAGGGTGTCCGGGGTCCAGCCAAACAGCCCAAAGCCGAAAAGACGTTTCACGTTGCCCAGGGAAAACGACCACTCCACCGCGCCATAGTTGCCCCGGGAAGCAAAGGCCAGCACACAAAGTCCCAGCATGGGCAACAACAAAAAAACACCGAGCCACAGCAGGCCCGGCGCGCTCAGTAAGGCGCCCATGCGCAACATGCGTCCCCGGGTTGTGACCTTTCCCTCAAAAATCTCCGTTCGCTCAATCACGGAGCACCTGCAGGTCGTCGGGAGGCATCTCCAGAAACACATTCTGCCCGATTTGGTTCTCCTGGTCGGGCTCGGTGATCACGCGCACCAGCTGGCCCTGCAGATCCACCCGCAGTTCCCAATGATCGCCGCGGAACAGGCGTTCCTGCACACAGCCAGGCAGGGAGTTGGGAGCGTCGCCGGAATCGCGCACCTCGATATCCTCGGGACGGATCGCCAGGGTGCCTTCGCTCCAGGAGGGCTCGCTCGGCAAAACCAGGTCGCCCACCGAAGTCCGCGCCTGGAGGGAACCCATGCGCTTGGCGGAAAGAATGTTGGCGTGCCCCAGAAATTCAGCGACAAAACGGCTCACCGGACGCTCATAGACATCCTCCGGGGAACCCTGCTGCTCGATCAGGCCGTCCTTCATCACCATGATGCGGTCAGACACCGCAATGGCCTCGTCCTGGTCGTGGGTCACCAAAATAAAAGTGATGGTGGTACGGCGTTGCAGACTCTTTAGCTCAACTTGCAGATCGTGGCGCAGGCTCGCATCGATGGCGGAAAGGGGCTCGTCCAGCAACAGCACATCGGGTTCGTTCACCAGGGCGCGCGCTAGGGCAACGCGTTGGCGCTGTCCTCCAGAAAGGGTCAGGGGCTGCCGGTCCGCCAGATCGGCGATGCGGATCAGCTCCATCATCGACATCACGCGCTGGCGCAGTTCAGAGTCGGCGATTTTGCGGGAACGCAGACCAAAGGCGACGTTCTCGAAGACGCTCAGGTGCGGGAATATCGCATAGTTCTGGAACACCGTGTTCACCGGACGCTTGTGCGCAGGTAGAGGCCCCATGTCCAGTTTGCCCAGCATCACCTTGCCCTGGTCGGCACCCTCAAAGCCCGCGATAATACGCAGAAGCGTTGTCTTGCCGCAGCCCGAAGGTCCCAGCAGGGTGACAAACTCGCCATCGGTGATGTCCATGGATATGCCACGCAGAACATCGTGGTCGCCAAAACTCTTGTGGATCCCGGAAAGGTGCAAATCCAGGACGCCGTCAGCCAGGGGAGGGGTAGGTTCAAACATGGCGGAAAATTTGCATAAAGTACAGAAGCACGTCTATCCGTGGAAGAGGACTAGAACCCTGTCCCGCCAACACAAGGGAACACGAAATTTTGCCCAAAAACAGGAAATAAGCGCCCTTTTCGCGTACATTATTGAAAATCAGAAAGAAACAACACCTTCCGGGCCAACAATCTGGAAGAGACAAACTAATGAATACAAGCAAAAAAGCAAGCCTTATCCGTTCGTTTTCCCTATATACCCTCATCCTGTCCATACTCTCCTGCCAATCGGGGTCCGTTGACCCAGAACATGGAGAATCTAGTACCGCAACAGAGTCGAACACTACATTTCAATCCAGTCTGGGGGAATCTTCAAGCCTGGATGTGGCGGAGTCCAGCGGAACGTCTTCGTCTTCCTTGGCTTCCTCCAGTTCGGGGGGCGGCAATTCTAGCGAAGGGGGTGTCTCCAGTGAAGGGAGCGTCTCCAGTCAGGCGGAAATCCAGTCCTCGTCCAGCGCGGCGACGGCTGGATCTGCCACCCTCCGCTTTCTGGCATCGGACAACAGCAACCTATACCAGGACATCGTCTTCACGTTGCAAAGCGACAGCAGCTACTTGGTGACATTGGTCCCCGAAGTGGACCTCAGCAAGATAATTCCTGCATTCGACTATACCGGAAAAGTGGTCTACGGAAGCACAGAGCTCACCAGTGGGGTTACGAAAATCGACTTCCAGGACACCTGTACAGTCACTTTCGGCGAAAAATCCGTCGTCTTTCACATCCAACGCCAGTACGCCATCCCCGAATTGGACATCACCACCGCAGACAGCGCGGAAATCACCTCCAAGACCGAATACGTCAGTTGTTCCCTGAACATCGACGCCAAAAACATGTACGCCGACTACAGCGCCACGGACGCACGGATCCGGTTGCGGGGCAACTCCACACGCCTGTACTACGACAAGAAACCTTATCGCATCAAGCTCGGAAGCAAGGCCGCGTTGCTCGGGCTTAAGGCGGACAAGGACTGGGTGCTCCTGGCCAACTACCGAGACCCCACCAACTTCATGAACGCGGCGACCTTCGACATGGCCCGCTACCTGGAAATGCCCTACACCAACTCCAACCGTTTCGTGGAAATCTACCTCAACGGCAGCTACATCGGCATGTACCAGTTCACCGAGCAGGTAGAGCAGGGCGACAACCGTGTTGCCATCGACGAAGCCACGGGATTGCTTCTGAGCCTCGATTTGGATGATGGGCCTGATCTTTCGCCTGACGCTACCGACAACTTTTCTTCCAGCGTCTACGAACTCCCCGTGTGCGTGAAAAACCCAGATGACCGGACCAGCGCCCAGCTCGACAGCATTCAGGAGATCTTTGCCCAAGTGGAAAACCTCATGAAAGCCGGCGACTACGACAGCCTCCAAGCCCATCTCGATGTGCAATCCTTTATCGATTTCCTCATCATTCAGGAAATCACCCGCAATGTGGAACTCGTCAGTCCCCGCAGCATGTACATGTACCAGACGTCGGACCAGATGTGGCACTTTGGGCCGGTTTGGGACTTCGACGGAGGCTTTGCCTTTGACTGGGCCTCCATGACCACCGGACACAATTATTTCGGAAGTCAGACTTGGCTTATGGGCTCCAGCAACCCATCCACCCATCCTGACGATGCTTACAATGAGATCCCAGGCTTCTTTGTGGACATGTTCGCCAGTGAATCCTTTGTGGATGCCTACCAGACCCGCTGGAACGAGGTAGGAACCGGCATGCTCGAATACGTGGACCAGCAACTTGACGACTACGTGCAACACTGTGATTCCGCCATGGCCCGCAATGCGGCACGCTGGCCCATCGACAAGGACTACACCACGGAAATCGCCAACCTCAGGAGTTGGCTCGCAACACGTGTCTCCAATTACAGCAGCGTGGTCAGTGGGTATTGAACCTAACGGTCGCGTTGACCGGGTTGATTTTTATGTCCCACATCCTGTGGAACACCCTGCTGGCTCACATTTGGTGAGTCGGGTCGCGCCCCATCATTGGGGCTAGGCCTCGGTCGCGATGCGTTCTCTCCGCTCCTCCGCTCCAGGCGAACGAGGACACTAGCTATCGTTCGCTATAAGCCCACCGACCCCCCGCAAAGCGTCGGTCGAACAGGAAGTCCAAGGCAGGCCTGTGTTGCGGAACGCAGTGACTGGGTTTGCTTCCGGTCAGTTGGATGATATCTCCATTCAAACTTGCTCGAATATGGAGACATATACTCTTGTGTACAACTGCGGTCGTTAGGATTATTTTAATTTCTTCTATTGCTAAACGTGACAAAAAATGACATTTTATAGGGACGTCTTTGAGAATTTTCATGATCAATCGAACCACTGAAACCGCATTTCGCATCCTGATCGATTTAGGACAACGACCTTCTGGGGAGGTTGTTTCTCTAGGGAAACTCCATCGAAGGGTTGGAGGAAGTCAAACTTATCTGGCTAAGGTGACCGCGTCTCTGGTCCGCGGAGGGTTGGTGCGATCCAGCCGAGGCGCTCAAGGTGGCGTAACACTTGCTCGGGCGATGTCGGAGATCCGTATGTTGGACGTCGTGTCTGTCATGCAGGGATTGCCAGAAATTGAACATTGCGAATGCACCTTGAAAGAAGAGGACGAGGCTTTTGATGGCTGTGCTTATCATCATGCCCTGGAAGAAATACGGCTGGCGATTCTCAACGTTCTTCAATCCTATACGGTGGCGCAATTTGTCGCTAGCTCTGTAGCCTTAAAACAAAGTGGCAAAGGAGAAGGGTGCCGGATGATGGGACCGTTTTTACAAGACACTCCATTGGTCCAGGAGCTGGGTCAACGTTCGGTTTAATGTAGATGCGTACTGTGTCGCTCCAGAACGAATTTGTTCTGCCGTTTGAACAAAAGGACCAGGTTGATGCACATCGTCGCCACAGTGGGTGAGCAGATTTTCCGTACTAGCGGAGGTTGTTTCTAAATGAAATTGCAGCGCTAAAGCCTGTTTGTTCCAAAGGAATCCTTGATTGCGACAGGCAGCACTCGAACCAAGAAGAATGGCTCCTGCCGGGATGGAAAAGGTTTCTCCATGCCAATGGAACGCGGTGTATTCAGGAGGAAACCATTGGGAAAAAGACTTTGGAATATCTGATGGCGTGCGTATAGGAAACCAGCCGATCTCTCGTTCTGAATTGCGAGTCACTTGCGCCCCAAGGACATAAGCAAGAATTTGCGCTCCTAAGCAAATGCCAAGAATTTTTGTCCCCTGTGTCAGAATCCTTCCAACGAAATCCATTTCCTTCGTTAACCATGGATACGTCGTAGAATCATGGACTCCCATCGGTCCGCCCATAATGACCAGCATATCCATGGAGTTTGGCGGAGGGAGCTGATCTCGTGGAGAAAAAAGGCGAGTTGTCGTTAAGGAATGTCCACGGTATTGAGCCCAATCTGCGATGGCTGCTGGACCTTCGAAGGGGACGTGCTGCAAAATGTGGATGCGCATAGGAACCTCTTCAGGATGACAGGCTAATGATACAAAAACAGGATTTAGCTATGGCAAGTGTGCGTTGTCAAAACCGTGCCCTTGTGTTCCACTTGGAATCGTGTCCCAGTCAAAGGGAAGGATACCTGTCGTCCTAAAAAGATTTTTTCATCGTGGAAACTGATTTTGAATCCAACGGGTTCTGTGCTGTTTTCCGAACAAAAGCTTGGGATGGTTTGGGGAGCAAAGACCTGTTCCGGACCGTCTTTTGGGAAAACGTGGATGGCACTGCTAATGGTGACGAGTGAGGTTAATTTGCCAACGGGATCGAACTCCAGAGAGTTGTGGTCTCCACTTACGCCTAGGGGATTTGGGTCAAAAGCCTCGATTTCTCCGATGGGTGTCGAAACCCAAACGGGTTGGATTGGCTCATAGCTGCGGAGCTGTCCGTTGGGGTGGAATGCTACACCGGTGCGAGCTTGGATGGGACCAATATTTGTTTGCAAAAATAGGTGTTCCTGTGGCCATAGGGTGAAACTGTGCAGTGTCCCCTCTGGATAGAATTGGATGCTGATTATTTTGGCCCGCACAGACTGTGTGCTTATTTTGATTTCACAAGACGGAGCTTCTTGATATTCTTGTTCTTCCGTCCAAAATCCAGAAATTCGCCCCGAAGAAGGGAATATTTTGCGCAATCCCCCCTCGGGAAAAAATGAGAGGAGTTCTGCGGGGATGGACCCAACTTGGGTAAGAATGGTAGAACGCGACTGGAGGGAGAGGGTGCGCAGATTCCCATTGGGATGAAATTGGATGGGAACATCTTTTCGGCGGCCCAACTCTTCCCTTTGGAACAAGGGAGTCATTGAACCAAATTCGAAATTCAGTGGACTCGCTTCATTTAGGCGGATGCTGAGCGGTATTCCCGACTTGTTGATGTCTAGAATTTGAACGTTGCGGAGTGAGCCAAATGGTGTTTGTATATCCATGCCAAATGGAATGCAAAATGGATGCCAGTCTTATCTCCTTGAATTTTGTCTGAATTCGCCAAAAAATGTTGCAGATCGAAAGGAGTCCCTACATCATCGTAACTCATCCTACCAGGAAGCAGGTGTGATCGAGGGCACACCTTCATGTGTTTGCTGTTTTTGTGCTTGAAAAAAGGATATCCTAGGAGTATGCATGTCGATAACTTGCCTCGTTTGGCCAAGGTAGATGCTCTTCGTTCTTCCGATATCGGAGAGGGATTGCCAGAGCGGACTTTGGAACGTCTGGCCGATTTGTCCAGCGTTCTTTCTTTGGAGACTGGGGACATTCTGACCGAGGAAGGGAATGAAGGGCATCATGCTTATGTCATTTTGGCGGGTGCGGTGGAGGTGCAGATTTGTACGAACGACCCTAAAAATCCTGCAAGTAACCGGATGTTGTATCCAGGTTCGGTGATTGGGGAAATGAGTATTCTGGAATCCAATAAACGAACGGCGCGGACTGTTGTGAGCGAACCCAGCGTTTTCCTTTGTCTGCATGATCAGGATCTTTGGGCTGTTTTTGACGAGGAGCCTCTGTCCGGTTATTACTTTATGCGGAATCTTGCCTGCCTTCTTTCTCGGCGCCTTCGGGTGACGAATCAGGCCATTCGGCATAGCTATTTCATGAATTGAATGTAAGCTGGCCCAGTAAGGTGGCGAAATAGCCCTCAAACAAGGCCTCCGGCATTCGTGGAAAAACCAGAAACCGCCAGCACTATCGCGTTTCGTTTGGTCTTACCTGAAAAAATGATGCGCCAATCAAACAGTCGAGCAAATGCCCCATCTGCCGGTTGATCGAGGGAGGCGTTTCCGCTAAGATTTACCAACAGAGTTTCTGATTAGGCTTGCTCTAAACTCCCACAATGTGGAAGTAAGACGCTATTGTGATAATGCTTGTAGAGCGTCAAATGCTCCAAGAGCCGATCAAGCCTTTTCGTCGTACACCACGTTCGTCGGAACAGGCGATTCACGTTGGCGCAAAGCATCGCAAACGTGTGGTTCACCGAAAAAAGGGGATCGTAGATAAGCTTCTTCAACTCCCCCTGGCCCGTGGCGCAGCCTTGCGCTCCCTTGTATTGGACGTGCTGAACCTTGAAACCGGCTTCTGAGCCGAGCATATGACGAACCGCACCGACATAGAAGGGACTCTCGTCCGTCTGTACGGTCAACTCGGCACTGCAAAAGGGACGATCCGTCGAGAGCCTTCCTCCACAGCCATCGCCACCGACAGAGGCTTGCAGCGAGTGTGTTCCATGGTTTCGAACTCGTCGAACGGAAGGTTTGAGAAAAGGGAAATTTTGCTTAGGAATCGCTCATTTTCCTGTGTACAGATGGCAGCCATAATGCGCAGTTTTCGTTCGACGGTCACCCGGGTCGTGTAGAGAATTCGGCTCGCACGTCGCAAAGAGACACCCGAGCAGAGGAGCGTGTAAACCTGATGATTGAGACGTCGTCGTTTTTGTTCGAACGCCGGTGTCCCCGTGGCGTCGGGAAAGCGTCGTCCACACTCTTTGCAGATATATCGCTGGATATTTCGCCCATCGGAGAGCCGATGGTAGGTTCCCGACTTGGAGTAGTGGTTGGAATGGCAGGCTGGATTTATATCTTTCGCCCATGAATTTCATTGATCTCCGGGCCCAAATCGCGGCCTATCATTCCGAAATTGATGATGCGATGCGGAAGATTGTCGATTCCGCTGGATTTGTGGGTGGACCAGAAATTTCAGCATTGGAAAACGAGTTGGGAGTTTTCGTTGGCTCTCCGAATGTCATCGCCTGCTCCAGTGGAACGGATGCGTTGGTTTTGGCCCTGATGGGGCTTGGCATTGGTCCCGGGGATGAAGTTGTAGTCCCTGATTTTACGTTTTTTGCCTCCGCAGAAGCGGTTGTTTTGCTTGGGGCTACGCCAATTTTCGCGGATATTGATTTGAGCACTTATAATCTTACTGCTTCCACGGTGGCCCCTTGTCTGGGGCCTCGCACGAAAGCGGTGATCGCGGTTTCCCTTTTTGGACAATGTGCTGATTTGCCTTCCCTGCAGGATTTATCCCGACAACATGGGTTTACCTTGGTGGAGGATGGGGCCCAATCCTATGGTGCTGCCCGTCAAGGTGCTCGTTCCTGCTCGACGGCTCCGATTTCCTCGACGTCTTTTTTTCCGGCAAAGCCTTTGGGGGGCTTTGGCGATGGGGGTGCGGTTTTTGTTCGGGACTCGCAGTTGGCTCTGCATATCCGGCAGATGATGAATCATGGTCAAGAGAGCCGCTATCACCACGTAAGCATTGGCATCAATGGGCGTTTGGATGCTCTGCAGGCGGCTGTGCTACGTGTGAAGCTCCGGCATTTTCAGGACGAATTGGGAATGCGACAGCAGGTGGCTGCACGTTATTTGCAAGAGCTGCCGACGACGCTGGGTTTGCCTCTTGAACCCCGTCAGGGGGAGGTTTGCACTTGGGCGCAATTCACCGTTCGTCATCCTGAGCGCGACCGTATTTGTGCGAGTTTGGCGACTCAGGGAATTCCCACGGCAGTCCATTATCCTACGCCGTTGCATTTGCAGCCCGCGTTGGCAAATTTTGGGAAGGCTTCCTGTGCGTGTTGTCCGAATGCAGAACGAGCTGCGCGTGAAGTTTTTTCTTTGCCCATGCATCCGTTCCTTTGTACGCAAGATCAGGATTGCATTCTCCAGGCCCTTCGGGATGCTGTTTAACGAAATTCCTTGAAGCTGGCCGACAATCGTGGAGATGATAGATCACGATCTTATGATTTTTTGCCCATTTTAGAGCGTATTTCGCTTTTTTTATAAAAAATAAGGGCAGAAAACGCTACAGCCGTAAATAAACCGCAAAACACGAAGCAGGGGCCTTCACAGAGAAGAATTTTATCACCACAAAGATAGGCTAGTTTATGCGTCAATCGCCGTTCATCACGCAACGCACGGAATAGCCATAAGAGTTAGAGTTGTTGCCTGCCGTTCCTCGCTCCCTTCTTTGTCATACGATGGCGGCAACGGTTGCGAATGTTGCTTTTACGAGGTTCTGCGGAGCGATCTTGAGTTGCAGGCCCCGCTGTCCGGCGCTAATGTAGATGAAGTCGAAGGGCATGGCCGATTCGTGCAGATAGACGGGGTAGGGCTTTTTCATTCCGATGGGGGAGCAGCCTCCCCGGATGTAGCCTGTCAATGGCAGGAGCTCTTTCACGGCGACGGGCTCCACCTTCTTGTCCCCGGCCAGGCTGGCGATGGCCTTCAGGTTCACTTCGCGGTCTCCGGGCACGACGGCGACCAGCAGGCCCTTGCGCTCTCCGCGCAGCAGGATGGTCTTGAACACCTGGGCGATGGGCTCTCCCAGGCTGGCGGCCACATGTTCCGCGCCCAGTTTGGTCTCCTCTACGGCATAGGGGATGAGCTCGTAGGGGATGCGCTTCTGATCGAGGATGCGCGCGGCGTTGGTCTTGTGGATCATGGTCCAAGTGTAGGAAACTCCATGCAGGACTCGCGCTTGTCGAGGTGTGGAATTTCGGAGAATCATACTCCAAGGTCGCTTTATGGGCGTGAAAGCACGTAATTGTTGTTCAGCCGTTTCAGATCGCTGTTTTTTCCCCATTTTCGGAGCAAAAAATGGCATTGCTTTTGCATTGGCAGATGGGCATAGGAGAATAGATGAGGCTTCTTAAATCATTTGCAATTGGTTTGCTTATCGGAACTTTAGGCGGGCTCATTGGCCTTGGCGGAGCTGAGTTTCGGTTGCCGCTTTTAGTGGGGCTATTCAATTTTGCGAGCCTTGAGGCTGTGATCATCAATAAGATTTCCAGCCTGATCGTCGTTTTCTTTTCCATTCCGTTTCGGAGCCAGTCGATCGCATGGAGTGATGTCTTTTCGCATGTCGCGGTCATCCTGAACATATTGGCGGGCAGCATGGCTGGCGCCTGGGTTGGAGCGCATTATGCGTCAAAGATCAAAACGCGGATGCTCGACAAGGTGATGGTGGTCCTGCTGGTTTGCCTGTCAGCCGGGATGATTCTGGGGCATGGAATCATGGCGGGCGCTCCTCTGGTCGCTGTGTTCGATGGTTGGATCTTGCGTGTTCTCGGCGTTGTGGCGGGATTGGGCATTGGACTGGTTTCTTC
Organism: Fibrobacteraceae bacterium; assembly: GCA_035470605.1. Taxonomy (GTDB): domain Bacteria; phylum Fibrobacterota; class Fibrobacteria; order Fibrobacterales; family Fibrobacteraceae; genus CAIRAY01. The sequence continues at coordinate 183 of DATIQS010000240.1, read as the reverse complement.
CATTTTGGGCGTGGCTGGAGGCGAGTTGATCATCCCGACCTTGGTTTTGCTGTTCGGAATCGATGTGAAGCTTGCGGGTAGCCTTTCCTTGTGCATCAGTCTGCCGACGATGCTGGTCGCCTTCATTCGCTACACACAAAGTGGAGCCATTCGAATCTTTCTCAAAGAGAAGTCGTTCATCAT
>DATIQS010000239.1:0-5113 GCA_035470605.1 Fibrobacteraceae bacterium | reverse complement strand
ACCTTGGCACGAAAGAATAAGGATTTCATCACTAGCGATCGGATTCGTGATCAGTTGGCGGCTATGAACATTGCGATTCAGGATGGGCCTCATGGAACGACGTGGGAGGTGAAGGGGTGATTTTGAGTTATGAGTGCGCAGAGTGGAGTGCAAATTTTTCAGACAAGAGTCATTTTTTGATTTGATGAAATGAATTTCCACTCATCATTCATCACTAATCATTTGGATATTTTTAGGAGACGACAATTATGAGTTGTGATGAAAAAGACAAGGACAAGAAGGACGATTTCAACCCATTTAAGCAAGCAGAGGAATACCTCGCTAAGAAGCGTAAATTATTCCTTTGGGGGGGTGTAGAAGATGAAATCGCGGAAAAACTCGTGAAACGCTTGCTTTGGCTTGATTCCGAAAATCATGAGGACATCACGCTTTTCATCAATAGTCCCGGGGGCGTTATTACCTCGGGACTCGCTATATATGATGCCATGCAGTACATCAAATCCGATGTTTCAACGGTGGTTTGTGGGCAGGCGGCATCCATGGGTGCAGTCCTTTTGACTGCGGGAGCTAAAGGCAAACGTTATGCCTGGCCTCATGCGCGAATTTTGATCCATCAGCCCTTGATTCATGGTGAAATTGTGGCCCCTGCCACTGATATTCAGATTCAGGCGGAAGAAATGTTACGCACTCGCAAAACCTTGAATTCCATTCTGGCCCATCACAGTGGCAAACCCGTAGAACAGATCGAAAAGGATACGGATCGAGACAATTTTATGTCCGCAGATGAAGCCGTGGCTTATGGCCTGATTGACGCGAACCAGTTCGTAAATTGATATCGTGCCGCAGGAGCTGAAGGACAAGTACCACTTTGTGTTGGACGGGATTTCCCAGATCCCGGCATTGCCTAGTATTGTCTCCCATATTGTGGGGATTCTGAATAGTCCTCGTTCTGGGGCGGATGATGTGGCAAAGTACCTGGAGATGGATGTGGGGCTGTCCAGTAAGGTATTGCGTTTAGCTAATTCCGCGTATTATGGAATCCCTGGAAGGATCACATCGGTGCAGCGGGCTGTCATTCAATTGGGCTTCAATGCGGTAAGCTCCATCGTTATTTCTGCATCGGTCTATAATTTGTTTCGCTCTTCCAGTGGGGTTCATGCGTTGGAGCGGGATCACTTCTGGCGGCATAGTATCGAGGTCGCGTTATATAGTCGTGTGCTGGCTGGACAAATGCACGGTCGGGTGGATGCCGAAATTGCCTTTACAATAGGGCTACTCCATGACATTGGCGTGTTGGCGTTGGATACCTCGTATCCTCGAGAGTTTGCAGAGGTGCTGGAGATGGCGCGTAGTGCCGCACAATCTTTGGAAGAAACAGAAACGCTGTTTTTCGGAATGAACCACATTCGGATTGGAATGCACATCTTGGATCGCTGGGGAATTCCAGATGTGATTTATGCGCCCATGCAAGGCTTAGAGGAACTCGCTCCAGAGCTGTTTTACCGAGATTCCCTTGTGCTGGCTTTGGCTCATGCCATGGCCTATTCCAGAGGCGTCGTTCTCTATCCTCATCAAATTGCGGATTCCGTTGACCCGTTATCAATTTGTAACGAGTTGGGGGTTTCCTTTTCTTTGGAATCGATGTCGCGTCTTTTTGAGCAAGAAATTCAGCGCGCTGATTTTGTCTTAAACCTATTGCAGAGTTGATTATGGGGCTTTTTTCCGTTATCCAGCAAGGACTTTCTAAAACACGTCAAGCGATTCTTGGTGAAATTCAGGGAATTCTAGGCAAGGGACAGGTTACCGACGCCTTACTGGAACAGTTGGAGGAACATCTGATTCAGGCGGACGTTGGCGTGGAGGCTGCTTTTGCCTTGACCGATGCTCTGCGGGAACATGCTCTTGGGAAATCGTTGACGCAACAGCAGATTTTCGACATCCTTCGTCAGGAAGCGGATCGTCTCCTTGTCGATCCTCCTGAATTTGTCTTTCGGGGAAAGCCTCATGTGATCCTTGTGATCGGCGTCAATGGGGCGGGCAAGACAACCACCATTGGGAAACTGGCGCACCACTTTCGCAATCAAGGAAAGTCGGTACTTTTGGCGGCTGGGGATACGTTTCGCGCAGCGGCCATTGAACAATTGCAGACGTGGGCGGAACGAGCTCAAGCGGATTTTGTACACCACCAGGAAGGCTCCGATCCTGCTGCTGTCGCTTTTGATGCCTGTCAGGCGGCTCGCTCTCGGGCCTGTGACGTGGCGATTATTGACACAGCGGGGCGTCTCCATAATAAAGACCATCTGATGGAGGAATTGCGCAAGGTTGTGCGAGTCATGCGCAAACAGGATCCAGCCTATCCGCACGATATTTGGTTGGTGATTGATGGAAATACTGGGCAAAATACGATCAATCAGACCAAGGTGTTTCATCAGAGCTTCCCCTTGACGGGACTCGTAGTGACCAAACTGGATGGTACCGCTCGTGGAGGTTCAGTCCTTTCCATTGCGAGTCAATTGAAAATTCCCATTCGTTGGGTGGGAATGGGGGAACGCATCGACCAATTGGTTCCCTTCCGCAAGTCGGATTATATTGAGGGCCTTTTTGCCCATGCGTTGGAGTCCCAATGACGCGTATGGGCTGGCTCTGCTTTTGGAGTCTGGGTTGTGCCTTGGTGAACTCCTGTGACCGACAGGATGCTGTAGACGCGGATGTTGTCAATTTGTATGTAGATCTGCGGGTGGCTGGTGTTGAATATGGATCGACTGCGGATGCTCGTTTTGCTAGACAGAATTTAATGCGCGAGGCGGGATATGATGTACGGAGTTTCTCTGCGGCGATCATGGAGATCCGTTCAAATCCAGAATTATGGCTCCGATTTCAGCAGATGGTCATGGCTCGCTTGGATAGTTTACGTGAATCAGGTTCGTCGTCCCATTCGCTAAAAAGCAAAAAGGACATGCAGGAGAAGAAATGAAAGCCATTGTGCTAGCGCTGTATCTGGGTGCTGTCTCCCTTTGGGCTGCCGGTGCGGAAATCCATTGGATGGATTATACGAAGGCGCAGAAACTTTCTCGTCAGGACAGTCTCTTTACCTTTGTGGATGTCTATGCGGATTGGTGTGGGCCTTGTAAGGCCATGGAGGTCACCACATTTCGTGATTCCACTGTAGCCCGTATTCTGAATCAAAACTTTCATAGTGTCCGCTTGAATGCGGAATCCCAGGAGATTATTTCCTGTAACAACTGGCCTCGCAAGGTGAGCGACTGCGTGATGGAAAATTGGAAGCTGCAGGGGGTGCCGAGTTTCGTTCTCCTTGGGCCTTCTGGGAATTATCTTTTGAGCGTGACTCAGGCCTTGGGCCCCAAGGAAATGAATCAGTTGTTGCTGCAGTTCCTCTCGAATCGAAAAATTTTATTGGAAAGTGATCGATCATCGGGGGCACCCCATGACCGCTGAGGTGGTTTTCTTTGTTTGTCTCGCCTTGTGGCTTCATACTTACTTGCTGTTCCCATTGACGTTACCTTTATTTTCAGGTTGGTTGGGACGTCGAATCTGGAAGGGCGATGAAGAGGATTCCCAGTGGGCACCGAAGGTGAGTATTTTGGTTTCTGCCTTCAATGAAGAAACGGTGATTGAGGCAAAAATTCGCAATTGTCTTGAGTTGGATTATCCTCCAGAGAGATTGCAGATCCTGATTGGAGATGATGGTTCAAAGGATCATACTGCAGAAATCATTCGCCGTTATATGCCTAAGGTCACTTTGATCCAAGCGGAACGCAATCAGGGAAAGGCTGCTATGTTGAACCGTCTTGCGCAACAGGCAGATGGGGATATCTTGCTGTTTTGCGATGCCAACACGTTGTTCTTTCCCAATGTGGTCCGTAAATTGACACAGCCTTTCACGAAGGGGCGGATTGGCTGTGTCTGTGGTCATTTGATCCTTTCCGATGAAAGTGGGAGCGCTTTGGGGGAGGGCGAGGCCGCCTATTGGGATTTTGAAAGCGAAATCAAGAAATTTGAGGGTTTGCTCGGTGTTGTGATCGGTGGGAATGGGGCTATTTATGCCATTCGCCGTAATTTATTTACCCCTCTTCCTGTACAGCGTAGTGTGATGGATGATTTCTATGTTACCGTCAAAATTTTGCAACAAGGGTATCAGAGCATATTCATTTCCAGTGCGATTGGCACGGAACAGACCTCGAAGGCGGGAGTGGGAGAATTTTATCGTAAAGTGCGCATTGGACGAGCAAATTTCAATTATTTATTCTCCTATCTGCCATTGCTGAATCCTTTCCGTCCTTTAGTGGCGTATTTTTTCTTTTCACATAAATTGCTGCGTTGGTTCTCGCCCCATCTGATTCTTGGAATTGTTTTGACCAATATCGCCTTGTGGAATCATGGTATCGGATTCCAGATCACCTTGATGTTGGAACTGCTTGTTTTTTTGTTGGGCCTGGCTGGTTTGGCTATGGGCAATGGGAGGCGTAAACTTTTTTTCATCAATTATCCATTCTATTTTTTGACGATGAATTTTGCCTTGTTCCGTGGGTTTCTGCAGTCCTTTCGTTCAGGAAGTGGAGGGGGCTGGTCTCGTGTGGAACGTAGTGCAGGAGGTGTGCCAATATGAAGGTTCGGATGATTGTGAGTCTTCTCTTATTCTCCACCTCCATGGGGTTGGCTCGTACGATCGCTTTGGATGTCTCCGTGGGGGCGATTTCTCCAAAACAGGACTTTCCTGAACCCCATTTGGATTTTACAGGTCATCTCTGGTATCCCTTTGACCAAATGGTTTTTCTGGGATTGGGCAGTGGTATCCAGAATATGGGGGATGATCGTCATATTCCGCTTTTAGGTTCGATTTCCGTTCGTTTCCCCATTGGGCGTCAGATTTTACCGGTGGCTACCGGAGACTTCGGCTATGATTTTGGTGACGACCCCCAGAGGGTCTGGCGCGGGGGATTCGGATTGGACATCAAAAATGGGGATCGCTCCTCGCTTCTGTTTTTGGTGGGGTGCGAGAATTTTGCGCAATTGGGATTTCATTGGTATGTGCGTGGAGGACTTCTACTGGAATGGTGAATCTTCGGCAACAGGTAGAAATCACGGAGCTTCC
>DATIQS010000238.1:0-1561 GCA_035470605.1 Fibrobacteraceae bacterium | reverse complement strand
ACCATTCGGACCATCTGTACCGAGGGGACACAGTCGATGATCTGTTGCGCTAGTTCTACTTCGCGTTCCGTGGGTGCGCCAAAGGAAAGTCCGCTTTTGGAGGCTTCCACCACAGCATTCACCACGGCTGGATGGGCGTGTCCCAGCAGCATAGGACCCCATGATCCCACCAAATCCAGGTATTCGTTATTGTCGGCATCCCAGATGCGGGCTCCCGAAGCTCTTTGGATGAAGAGTGGATCGAGCCCCACGGAGCGGAAGGCGCGCACAGGGCTATTGACGCCACCAGGCATCAGATCTCGCGCACGAGCAAAGAGGGTTTTGGATTTTTGACTGGGTTTCATAGGGCTAGTTCTCCTGGAGCCATTTTGCTGTATCGGTTGCGTGGTAGGTGATAATGAGTCGTGCGCCTGCGCGTTTGAAGCCTGTAAGGGTTTCCAGAACGATGCGACGTTCGTCAATCCATCCCTGTTGTGCGGCAGCCTTAACCATCGAATATTCTCCAGAAACGTTGTAGGCGACCACGGGCAGGTTAGAAGATTGTACCACAGATTGTAGAATATCCAAATAGGCCAGAGCGGGTTTGACCATGAGCAGGTCCGCCCCTTCTTTCTCGTCCAGTTCCGCCTCGTGTAGGGCTTCTCTGGCATTGGCTGGGTCCATTTGATAGGCTTTGCGGTCGCCGGACTGTGGGGCTGAACCGGCGGCCTCCCGGAAGGGCCCGTAATAGGCTGAAGCGTATTTTACGCTGTAGGATAGGATGGCTGTATCCGAAAAACCTTCCTGGTCCAGAGCCGCGCGAATCGCAGCAACCCGACCGTCCATCATATCCGAGGGTGCCACCCAATCCGCTCCGGCTTGAGCATGGCTGACAGCGGTTTTGGCGAGTAACGGCAATGTGGCATCGTTTAGGACACATCCGTTTTCCAGAACACCGCAATGACCATGAGAGGTATATTCGCACAGGCAGACGTCCGTGATGAGTAATGCGTCTGGGAATTCTGTGCGCAGGGCGCGTAAGGCTTGTTGGACAATGCCATCTGGATTCCAGGCCTCGGACCCTTGTGGATTTTTTTTTGCGGGAATGCCAAACAAGAGAAAGGCGCGGATTCCTAGATCGTAAGCTTGCTTGGCTTCCTTCACCAATTCATCGATTGGGAAACGAAACACGCCGGGCATGGCGGGTACCGGCTCTTTGTGGGCTAATCCCTCCACAACAAAATAGGGCTGCACCAGGTCGTGGATGGAAAGGGAGTATTCGCGCACTAGATCCCTTATGCTTTCTGTGCGGCGTAGACGGCGTGGGCGAATGGCGCCCGGGGTAGACTGAGTCATGAGACCTCCTGAGAGGAATTTGAATCCAAGAGTGCTTGGATAAGCCCATCCAGCGTAAATTCTTTGGCCTCGGCGTGGACGGTTAGGCCGTTTTGACGCGCGGTTTTCGCGGTGACAGGACCAATGCAGGCAACGCGACATGATGCGGGGATGGGGTGCCTGGTTCCAAGGACTTGAATAAAGGACTCCACTGTGGAAGACGAGGCGAAGGTGATCCAATCTAGAG
>DATIQS010000237.1:0-2573 GCA_035470605.1 Fibrobacteraceae bacterium | reverse complement strand
AACCATGTCCCCTCGGGTTTCACTCCAGATTCGAATTTGTAGAGGATGGTCTGAGGCGCGGTATTTGATTGCATTGTCCAATAGATTAGAGAAAATTTGGCTTAGCAATTCAGGGTCTGCTAAGCAGGGAGAAATTCGTTCCAAATGGATTTTCGCGTCACTCGTGCGAATGCGGTGTCCAAGGACGCTTAAAACAGACATTAAAATGTCCTGAGCTTCCACGAAACCGATGTTGACAGGGAGCCTGCCAGAACGATTCACTGCCAGTAGACCATCCAGCAAACCGGACATCCGTTGGATAGAGTTTTCCACAAATACGAGGCACTGTTCCACACTGACGAGCCGCTCTCGAAGCGTCTCTCTGAATTCGGGTGGACTGTCTTTTGCCATGGAGGACAGGGTATCGATTTCAGAGCGAATCTCACCAGCAAATCCGGCAACATTGAGCAAGGGAGAACGCAAATCATGGGATGCGGCATAAAGGACCTCTTCTTGCTCGGCGTTTTTGGCCCGCAGTTCCTGATTCAGATGATCTAGCATTTGTTCATTTTGCCACTGTGCGGTCTGATCCAGAATGATTCCGACATATCGACTGGCTTTTTCGTCGCTAGGAACAGAGCTCACCCGCAACCAGCGTTCATTTCCATCCCGAGCGGTGAATTTTCCTTCAAAATGGAACGGTTGTCTTTCTGCATAAGCATTAAAGGATTGATCCAGGCAGCGTTTACGCTCAGTTTTTTCCAGCCCCTGAAAAAGTTTATCCATGACATCCTGTCCTTCTGCAGGTTCCCCAAGCACGTCCTGAATCCGACCTCGGGCCATTTCCACCGTGATTCCCTTGTCTTTCGTTTTGAGCACTTGATACAGGATCCCTGGAACATTGTCGATCAAAATCCCGAGACTTGCTTCGTTTTGTGCTAAGGCCTTATCCAATTTGCGTGATCTTCTGGCGTCGTGCATCAAGGTCATGTCCATAATCACAATCAAAAAAATCATTCCTGCAAATCGAAGGCGGAAGGGATCATGAAACCAAAGCCCCTGGCTTGCTAGAAGGTCATGCAAAAGCCCCACAATGGTTAAGAGCAGGGAAACGGATAAGAGTTTGCCCTGTTGACCAAAAGTCAGCCCTTTCCTTTCCCGTAGCGCCTTGATCAGGAGCCATAGGTAGGCCCCAATGGTCATTATTAGAGCCAAACCCCGCATGGGGGTCATCGGGCTGGGGAGTATTGGAATCGTCTCTCCCCAAGAAAATTGGTGCAGAATTATCGATGAGGCCCCCTGAAACATGAGCCCGTCCATGGGGATTAAGGTAAGGAAGATCATTCCTGCCGAAAGCAACCAAAACGGCTTAAAAAAAGTTCCGCGGTCATCGCCTAGTAAAATTTCGGTAAATGAAGCGACGATGCCCAAGGTCAACCAATTAAGAATCCACTGAAGTCTCAGGAAAAGATACGCCGAAAAGACGTCGCTTTGAAGCGTTTGAAGGAACCAAAACAGGTGAAAAAGAGCCACCGAGCCAGCCAGCCAGGCGAACCATTTGTTCAAAGGGGATTGGGCGATTGAGCTATAAATGGCATGACGTACGGCAAAATAGGCCATACTTCCAAACAAAAAAGCAATAATAAACCGGGTAATTTCCATAGTGGACCCTATCCTGATTTGCTTTGCGGCATCCAGACGTTTCCCGTCTATATAAAAAAAGATCAAGCCAACATACACTGGAATCATTTATTTGAAGTAAATTTGTGCCATTGGCCTTGTCTGATGTCCAGCATGGAGCCAGAAACAAACTCCCGAATAGGGGAAAAACAGGAAACAACCATGGAAACAAAGCTCTATGTTGGTAACCTGGCCTTCGTTGCAACCGAAGATGATCTTCGTGCGCACTTTGGCCAAGTCGGAGCCGTAAAAACAGTCACTCTAATCAAAGATCGCGAAACAGGGCGCTCCAAAGGCTTTGCCTTTGTCGAAATGGAAACAGAAGCCGATGCTGCAGCCGCAATTGAAAAATTGAATGGGACCCAGCTTGGGCAGCGCTCCATCAATGTCAGCATTGCTCGTCCCCGTGAAGAAGGGAATCGTGGCGGGCGTGGCGGTGGCCATTTCGGTGGTGGCCGTGGCGGTCGCGGTGGCGATCGCCGTTGGTGATTTTTGGAAATGATATTTTAGGGCAGCCCTAAGGGCTGCCTTTTTGCATATTTGTCCTGGCAAACAGGAAGGTTTCCGATGCGACGTTCAGGGAAAATGAAAATTCACTCCATGCTTGCGAGGATCGGCACCTGGTTGATGATTCTGGGAATTCTGTTTCTTCTCCGGTCTTTTTTCCTTTTAGTGTTCTTAACCTTTGTATTTGGCTTTGTCCAAGCCAGGGGCGTGGACCACTTGGGAAAAATTTTACCGAACCGTAAGATTCGGGTTACCCTCGTTGGACTTGCTTTTTTGGGGCTCTTATCTGGGATTGCCCTCTTTTTGACGCCAAATCTGAAACAGCAGACGGAATTATTCGCGAAGCATTTTGATACCTACGCGCATACGGTAGATCAGCAAATTTACGACTGGAGCGTGACTTACCC
>DATIQS010000236.1:0-3529 GCA_035470605.1 Fibrobacteraceae bacterium | reverse complement strand
ACAGCGGTGGAGCCTGGGGAACCTCCTTCGCCTCGGGAACATCCGACGCCACGGGCTACGTCGAAAACCTGATCGACCGGCGCATCCAGGCGAACCGCTGGGACTGGTATGGGCCCGCGCTATTCTCCACCGCGCTCAGCTTCCGTTTCTGGGAAAGCCTGTGGATGGACCTACGTTTTCTGGCCGGAGGTCCGCGGGTCATTCACCCTTGGTCCTACACCCACAATGGTTGGCGCATCACACCGCCGTTGGTGGAACTCGCTTACACCCCTTGGGGTGCCTGGCATCAGATGCACCTACCCATCCAAACTCCTGGAGGCTGGCAAATCGAAACCCTGTTTGGCCACGACGTCGACTGGATGGCCGCAGGCCAACTGCGCACCTGGCGCATCGGCGCGAACCTAAGTACTCCTTCCTGGCCTCTCGGCCAATGTCGGCTCCGCTATGAACTCGGAGGAGCCTACACCCTGCGCCACAGTCCCATGGCCTATGCCGGATATGCCACCCACGCCACCCTACGCCTCCAGATGAGACGTCTTGAGATTAGCCTGGAAGCCCGCCGCAGCGAAGGGGACCTAGAGGAAAACGGCATCCATGCCCGCCCCGAAGGCATGGAAATCTACAGCGGCATGTCTTGGTTATATTAGGGGACGCCTGCAACCCCGGCTACGCCGGGTTTTCCGGCTGAACCATTCACCCCAGCCTCTTATGCCCGACCTCAAATCCAACATCACCCTCCGCGACGCACAAACATTGGTAGATCAATGGATCCGCACCATTGGTGTCCGTTATTTCAATGAACTCACCAACCTTTCACTCCTTATGGAGGAAGTGGGAGAACTCGCCCGCATCTTTGCTCGCACGTATGGCGAACAAAGCAGCAAGGAGAGTGACCTCGACAGACAACTCCCCGACGAAATGGCGGATATCCTGTTCGTACTCCTCTGCCTCGCCAACCAGACTGGAGTCGATCTCACAGATGCCCTCCGAAAAAATTTGGAGAAGAAAACCCTTCGTGACGCGCACCGGCATCAAAAAAATCCAAAACTCCATATCGCACCGCAAAACCCGAAAGAATAATCCTAACAGCAACGAAAAGCCATCCACCAGCATAGCCAGGGCTATCCACTTTGTGGAATTCAGGTAGTACCAGTAGCAACTGAAGCTGAACTGGCATATCAGAACGGAGATGTCATCCAAGTAACCGGGTTTAATGACGGTCAGTTGGACTTGGACACCAGGTTTTTCCCAAAGAGAAATGGGCATAAGGACGCGGAATCAGCATTCCGCGCACTCCTGCCACGCCATCGTACAAACGGGTCCGCATACGGCGGTTCTTGATATATCGCTTACGCCTGTTTGTATCCGGTTTTTGTTCGTCGGTCCGCAAGTTTAATAGTGGTTGCTCCACCTCATCGTGAGGTGGGGACCTGCAAGGCGGGCTAGCCTTTGGCTAGCTCAGTCACTCCATCCATGGGGCTTGGTGTTGTGGGCTTCCTTTCGTTCGCTGTGGTCCACCTCCAAGACTGCGCCCGGGCCAGGCGCATCACGAAAAAAGCGACCCGCCATTCGCGAGTCGCTACTTGTAAAGTCAAACTCAGGCTGACTGAATCCGACTCTAAAATTCTACAGCGCCTTCCACTCCAAAGGACATAAAATCATGAGCCCCAATATTCCAACGATATTGACCCCATAAGGTCAAGGTCATTTCTTCCGAAGGATAGAGATAGAAAGTCGGGGTGCAGGCGAAATATTCATCATCATCTATAGAACTAGATGGATCGTGGTATTCCCCACCAAGTCCCATCGAAAATTTGGGATGGAAAATCCAACCGGGTTCCACATAGAGAAACGATTCTTCTGGAATCGAAGTCTGCTCGGTAATGAGGCTGTCCTCGTCCGCCAGCAAGGCCGTGTAGAAAGTCCCCCCTAGGGTAAATTTCTGGTAACGGATAGAGGGTTCCACTAAGAAGGTATAGGTCATGTGATTGCTATAGGGAATAAATCCGATTGCGGAGTGCAAGCCGTAGTCCAAAAGGGTGTAGGAACGAGAATAATCACCATCCGCACCAAAGGTCCAACGATTGTTTCTCCCTCCGTTTTTGAATACCAAATCGCCCACCAGTCGAATAGACAGTTTTTCGTTGGTATGATCAATCATCCCGAAGGTGTAACCCGCAAACCCCCATAAGGCTTGATTGTTCGCATCAGGAGCCCCTAAATAAATTTGGCCCTGACCGCCCAAATCAAAACCAAGACCGCGAACAGTGGTTTCTCCCATAATGGAGCCATACTCATCCGCGTTATAGCCGTAATAAGAGGTTTTCCCTGCCGACCAAGTCATATCGCCAATCAAAAATTTTGCCTGGCGAGAGAATTCCCATTGGAACTGAATTCCATCAAAAAGAAGTCCGCTCCAACGGCTATCTGCATCACTGAATTTGGCGGATCGCCCTGGTTCCGCACCACGGACAATGGATGGGGTCCTTGTGGAATCCGTCGTATCCAAAACCGTGGAATACGAGGCCATATAGAGTTCAACTGCCGTTTTTTCTCCGAACTCAACACGAGTGGTCAAAGACAAATCCTGGTTGGCTGAAGTATGCGAGTCCCACGAGGTGTCGAGATTGTTCTCCACATCCGCCAGCAACTTGCCAGAAAAAGAAACCTCGGCAGAAAAAGCGGCCAAGGCCATAAATAGCAACGGCAATAAAAATTTAGGGTTCATTCCATACCATAAAAAAAGGGTTGTGGGGAAAATAGAAAAACCAGAGGGAAACGAGTACCCGAAGCCTCCGTGTTTGTCGAGAGCTTGAGGCTACTGGTCTAAAGCATCAATCCGAAGAAACCCGTCCCGTCACCGTAGCCCAAGTCAACCATAACGTGGCAAAAGTCATAGCAATCTTGGACCTTGCGCGAGGAAGCGATAATCATGGAGCCCGGATCAGGACCTCGTTTCGCGTCTTCCGCAGTAGACACCGAACCGTTCGCATAACGGATCATCACCCGATTCTGGTCTGAGTTTTCCAGGAATCCACCGGATTTAGAGATATACCAGTAAATACTCTTTCTTGGGCGACAAAACACATTGGAAGGATAACCCGCCTCACCGATCCCCTTTACATGAACCAGCGGAATTAGGACATACAAGCTATCACCATCTTATAACGTCAAATCCTCTTGGGCGTCCCTCGCCAAGGTGGCCTCTAAATCCACCCCAATCTGGCCAATAGAATCCTGATTGCGAAAAAATTGAGCTTCCGCCAAAAAGGCATCATTCTGAAAGCCACCCGGGCGTTCCACTACACTTTTTAGAGGCTCTCCTGGAACGAGTAAGGAATACTCCCCTGGATTTTTAATAGCCCTCGTCTTTCAGGATAAGGTCTTTCGCGGAGAACCCCGCATAGGACTCGTACCGTCCAGGATTCAGCACAGCTCGACTAATGTAACCGAATTCGGGATTACATATCAGACAGGCCGACCGAAAAATAAAGGCACAGTCCAATGGTCACCCGCAATTTTTTCATTG
>DATIQS010000235.1:0-4707 GCA_035470605.1 Fibrobacteraceae bacterium | reverse complement strand
TTTACAGATGCGGCTAGGTTCTGTTTTTGTTCCAAAAAACGCATAAAAAATCATACGACATAGTCATATTGATATATATTATGACTCCTATGAGTACGAAAAAGGTCGTCCAATCCGCTTCTGCCCGGCAGGAGCAGATTTCCCGTGAGGTGGATCGTAACCCCTATGTGCTCGATCATGAACTGGCAGAAATGCTGAACGTCTCCATCCATACAATCCGTGCGGATCGCAAGGCCCTTGGGATCCCTGATGTACGGAAGCGTTTTCGGGAAATCGCGGAAGCGCTGTCTGCCAAAGGTCTCGAAAATCACAAAACTTTTGGGGAACTTCTTGAGGCGGAAACCGATGTCGGTGGAATTTCCTTGCTGGAAAGCACCTCGGACATGGCCTTTTCAAAAGGGGATATCATCCGTGGGGATATTCTTTTTGCCCAAGCGAATACGTTGGCTTCTGCTTTAGTGGATTCTGAACATGCGCTTACCGCACAGGCTAACGTGCAATTCACCGCAGCGGCATGGGTAGGGGAAAAAATCCTGGGGAAGGCCAAAGTCATTAAGAATGACCATTGGAAAAAAGAAATTGAGGTGATCCTGAAAACACCGCGTAGCGTGGTATTTAAAGGCTCCTTTCTCGTGTATGCGCTGAACAGCCGGATCGCTCATCGGTTAGGTTTGTTGCGCCGTGAAGAATCTTTTGGAGTACATCAATGAAAAAGGTTGGAATTAAATCCATTGGAAGCTATGTGCCCGCCAAAATTTTGGATAACGCACAACTGTCGAAAATGGTGGATACTTCTGATGAATGGATCGTGAGCCGAACAGGCATCCGTGAACGCCGGATCGCTGAATCGGAATCTACTGCGGATATGGGAGTGCTGGCTGTCCAGTCCTGTGTGTCCGAGCAGGAACGCGAGTCGATTGAATTGCTCATCACCGCTTGCGGCACTCAATCAAATGTTTATCCAACCCAATCTGCACAAATTGCTCATCGAACGCCCCTTCCCCATGCAGTGGTCTTGGATCTCAACGTGGCCTGTACAGGTCTCATCGCTGGGATGATCCTTGCTCAGGGCCAGTTAGAAACTGGGCGTTGTAAAAATGCCGTGGTCGCTGCTACTGAAAAAATGAGTTCTTTTGTGGACTACACAGACCGCAGCAACTGCATCTTGTTTGGAGATGGCGCTGCCGCAGTACAGCTCAGCACCGAGGATTATCTGCATGAGATTATTGCCACGGAAATCGGATCGGATCCCTCGGGAGCCGAACTGCTGACGATGGGGGATCGCTCAGGGCCGGGTTATTTCTGGCAGGATGGCAAAAACATTTATCGTTTTGTCCAAAATACCTTGCCCAAACTGATTCTGAACCTTAAAGAAAAAGCCGGCATCGGGGATGGTCCTTATTGGTTAGTTCCTCATCAGGCAAATGCTCGCATGTTTGATACGATTGCGGCCAAAGTCCATCTCCCCATAGACAGGGTTTTGCTAACTATCGATAAGTACGCCAATACTAGCTCCTCCTCTGTGGGTATCGCCTTGGACGAGTTTGATCGTTCTGGAAAAATCAAAAAAGGTGATCTCGTAATGATGACTGCCTTTGGCGCTGGCCTTGCCTGGGCGGGTGCTGTTGTGCGTTGGTGATCGTCTATCGGATGAGGAACTATGGGGGAAGATCTTCCTCTGGACGGAATTTTGCATAGATTCATTCCATGCGTATCCATTCATACCGTCCGCTCCCGTGGTTGATTTGTGGCCTTCTTCTCTCCCTCCAAAGTTGTGAATATCAGAGACATCGTGCCCATGTTGAACGTGAAGCGGCGGAGCGCACCCGTTCCGAGGCTTTTTATGACGAATTTGATAAAGAGGGCAACCTAGTTTACGACCATGTTAATGGTCATAAAGCATTTTTGCAATACTGCGCGGAATGCCATGGTGCCGACGGTCGGCAACTCAATCTGCGCCAGGAAGTGCCGCCACGCTATTTGGCGCACGCCGCACTTGGAAATGCACAGAAATTTTGGCAGGCGATCAACTTTGGCCTCCCGGAAAAGGGAATGCCTGCCTATATGGAGGAGGCCAATTTTCGCGATTTGGTGGATATCGTAGGGTATGCTCAGACCCTTCCCCGGGAAGAAAAGAAAGAGGCCAAGTCCACACAGAGGACTGCTCCTCGCTAAATGGCAAAGCCCGAAGTTGTTGCTCGATCGGGGTCACCTTTGGTGAGTCGGGGCGCCCCATCTCTTTGGGGCTTGGCCTCACACGATACGTCCAAATGATCCGGCAATAACGCTAACGCGACCAAGGTCGGAATAGGCAGATCACATTGTGCCATAAGGCTTTCGTCCCCCCTCCAAGTGTGTAACCGTTGGCACAGCACGGAACAAGCTCAAACCATAGGGGCGTTTTTCAGTTGTTCACGGCAAGCCTTGTCCCGGCAAGCTGGCCATTCATCTTGAAAGAAACCAGATAAATCCCAGAACCGGGAAACGCCTGATTTAAGACAAAGGAGTGTTCTCCGGCGGGCTGCTCTCCCTGATCCATGGAGGAAAGGCGACGTCCTTGCATATCATGGACAGAGAAGGAGACGGAGGCGCTTTGCGGCAAAGTGCAATGCAAAAGGAGAGAGCCATCGCTAACCTGGAATTCAAATCCAGGATTGCCAGAAGCGGAAAAGGCGACCAGGGAGCCGGAAGTATCTTTACTTGCCGTATCCTGAATGAACAGATAACTGATGACCCGGTTTCCCCACAAGGTATCCTCTTTCGCTTTACGCACCTCTCCGACCCGATACACAACATAAAGGCTGTCGCCCGGCTCGGCCGAAGCCGCATTTTCTGTGAAATCCGTTCCAGAAACCAAAGACACGGCTGAATCAACCTGCATGATCAAGTTTGCCTGTCCACTCTCATAGTCGTAGTCGTTGTTGAGAAAATCACTCAATGAACCCGTGATGCTGTCCTTGAATCCGAAAGGAGCATTGTCCTCGACACCACGCAATGCAGGATACGTTTCGTTTTCCGAAATCGCCCATGTCGTGTCAAAATCCCAGCCATCAAACGTGGATTGCGTTTTCATCTCCTCGGTAGAACGGGGAAACGGCGAAATGGTATCCGGATCATAGGCCCAAGACCAAAGTTGACGTGAGGCATAAAACCAGGAATTGCCAACGGAATCCGTACCGAAGCCGGATGTCACAGTATCCCAGTAACAACGTGCAAAAGCGTTCGCAGAATACGACAGGCCATTGTCAGTACTGATCAAAAAAGAGCCACTGCCGCCTTCCACCCTGCCCGTGACATAGACATCGCCGAATGTCTTATAGTCGGAGCCAACGAAATTGGAGGCGGCAACACCGTCTCCAGGATTCACATTGCCGGTGCAGTAGGAATAACCCAGGTCCGTACCCGACATTCCCCCGATAAAGGCCCCGATATAGGAGTTGTCATAGTTCAGGGAATCCTGGCGGATCACATCTCCTGTGCTGTAACAGAACGAAATCTCTCCCTTGAGAGCGTATCCCACCAGCCCTCCGAGATTGGCCGAGCCGGTCACGTCGCCCGTGGCGAAGCTGTTCTGGATGTCGGAGTTTTCTGCATATCCCACCAGCCCTCCCACGCTTTGCTGGTTCATGACCAACGCCGTACTGGACGTGCGGTTCAGGGTAGAAAGAATCAACGCTCCGACCAGCCCTCCACTGGCATCCCCTGGCTCCGTGGCATACACCTTGCCGGATGCGCGGCAGTCTGTAATTTGTGTGCATCCCATCGTGTATCCCGCCAGCGTCCCTATATTCGTGTACCCGAGAACCATCGCCTGCACCAGAACAACGCTGTCGATCTCAGCGTTATTCAGATAGCCGAAAAGCCCCACACCCTCACTGTCTGGACGCATCACCCGGAGATTGCTGATCTTAAATCCAGCGCCATTGTAATTCCCTGTAAACTTCTGCGTCACGGATCCCACGGGTTGCCAGCCCAGCCCCTCATTATAATAAGTGCCGCCCTCTTCATAATCAGAATCGTCAAAGACGATATCCGCAGCTTGGAGAAAAGAAGAAGACGGGAAATACCGGATGCTGTCCAACTGAGCCGCAGTTTCCACTAGATAAGGGTCGTCTTCCGTTCCTGATCCCCCTGCAAAAGAACCGGCTTGGGAAGAGGCAAACGCGACAAGAACCGACATTGCGCAAAGATGAAAAAATCTGGACGTCATAAAGCCACCTGTACTCCTTTTCCCCCAAGTTATCTAGTCCGGGACAGGGCGTCTACAAAAAAGCCGATCCGTAAAACAAACCGTTCCGGGCGGGAACGGTCTCGCAATTTTGTTCATCAGTTACACCAGTGCGCGGAGAGCCGTTGCTGTCGCAAGCGGCCCGGACAGGAAACAGGATTTTCCTTTTTAGGTAGGGGGCGATTCTTGGCGCGGGTCTCCGGCCTGCGCCCCCTCGCCTCAACCCGCAAAGCGGTTTTCGGCTACCCCGGCACCACAGAGTCCCTGGCTCTCCGCTGAAAATTCATCTCGAAACTTGTCGGCTGTGGTTTTGTCCCGCCAGAAAATCCCCATGAACACGGCATCTTGGGCAGCCAGCTAGTCCGGTTGTTTCTCTTCACGCCTTCGGTA
Organism: Fibrobacteraceae bacterium; assembly: GCA_035470605.1. Classification (GTDB taxonomy): domain Bacteria; phylum Fibrobacterota; class Fibrobacteria; order Fibrobacterales; family Fibrobacteraceae; genus CAIRAY01. The sequence goes on along the minus strand of DATIQS010000235.1, from coordinate 89 downwards.
GCCTACTCCAGAAAAGGACGCCACCAGGGAGCCGTCTTCGTCGGTGACCAGAACCTTGTATCCGCAGATCCGGTTGCGCACGCTCTCCG
>DATIQS010000234.1:0-4161 GCA_035470605.1 Fibrobacteraceae bacterium | reverse complement strand
TACCTGATGTTGACCACCTCTCAGCGAAATCTGCTAGAATATCCGTGGCCCAAATGGTCTCAATGGGTGGATTTTTTAGAGGTTTCCATTGACGAAGGACATCGCAATATGGAGTTGTTCGATGTTCTACCGGAAATGGCGCGTTATGATGTAGTGCTCAGCGTGCAAACGGTGGTGCGGGCTCAAGATCAAGGCGACATGGCCAGAAAAACAAAAATTTGTGCGAAGAATGGTTGCAAAATTTTACTCATGCCTGCGGTGGAGTTGGATGGCGCCTGCCATGACTTTCCAGAATTTTTGGAGTTTGAACGTGAGGTGATTTCACTGAAAAAGCGCTATCCCACCACGGTGATTACTCCTCGCGCCTATTTCCGCCGAGTCCATCGCAAGCACGGGGGCTGTTCTCCCGCCTCCATCATCGTAAATTCGGACGGTTTTCTCTATTATCCATGCCGGACTTTGGAACGCAAGGCGGTGAATTTGGTGGATACGGATTTGATGACGTATCTGCGTTCTCCTGTAGCCCAGGCCTGCCGCCAAGAAATGCGTGATTGTACTCGTGATTGCGGATGGTATCAGTATTTTGCGACGCCCAGTTTTCTTAATCCACGGGACTTCTGGGATGCCTTCCGTCCTTATGCGGCGGATTTTTTCCGCCACCACTGAGTCGAAAACAGCAACTTCTGCAGAATGCTCGTTCCCGCTGATTCTGTACAAAATCCCAATAGGTTTTAGAACCCCAGATTTCTCCCAAAGGCTTTTGGGAAACGTTGCCAAAATGTGGAAATCCGGCCTCCCCTTGGCGTGGATGACAGCAGACGCGGACATTTCCATCAGGAGCGATCCAGAGTTCATGTCCAAGAAACGGACATAGGTTTGGAGATTCCTCTGGAGCGGCGCACAATTCTGTAGACGGGAGGGCTCCCTGGAGAACAAAAGACCCTTGCTGTGCAATCCTTTTCAATTCTGGAAGTTGGGCATCCCATAGTGATCGGCCTTGCGAGTTATGGAACAAAGATTCGCACTCCATGGAGGGATGATGAATCCAGAGGGGGTGAATTTTCACACGATCGAGCCCTAGTTCGGCAGCCCAGCGTAAGAGTTTCGGCAACTCATACAAATTGCGCCGTTGCACGATAATTTGGAGGGAAATTCGGCTGCTGGTTTTGCTATACAAATTGCGCAGATTTGCGTATTCGGCCACATGGCTCTGCTGTTGTTGCGCGATCAGTCCGGGCATGATCGCGCTGGCAACTTCCGCATCTAAGGCATTGACGCTGAACTTAATGTCTGACACGACAGGGAAAAGCAGAACGCCCCATTCCGGCAGGGAACCAAAAGGGAAAGAACCATTGGTGGTAATGTTGATTCGAAGGCCCAGTTCTGCCACCAGGCGGAGCAATTGTGGAAAATCTGGGTCCAGGAACGGTTCTCCCCAGGTCGTGGGAATGATCTCCTCCACACCTAGAAGCCTGGCTTGCCGTAAAATGGACGCCACCTGCTGAAACGGCATAGGACTGAAAAGCGGAATCAACCGCTGTCCATGCACGGGACACATGGAGCACGCAAGATTGCAGGCACTATGGGAAAGGAGAGTCAGGCGACGAAGAGTCGCGTCGTGATTATCCTGCATGCTCCATTTCTTCCACGAGCTCGCGGATGTAGCTTTCGTGGGCGAGCCCGAGTTCGTCGTAACTGTAGGTTTCCGAAAGGATTCCTTTGTGAAGGAAACAAATACGGGCATCCAGTTCCTTGGCAATCGGGAGATCATGAGTAACCATGATAATCGTCGCGTGGCGCAGGCTTCTCTGGTTGGCAATCAGGGCGAGAAGGGACCTGCGATTTTTGACATCCAGACCCGTGGTAGGCTCGTCCATAAGTAAAATGCGAGGTTCCAGGGCGAGGGCTCGAGCAATAGCCACCCGGCGAAGGATCCCTGCGCTTAAGGCGTAGGGAAAATAATTCGCATAATCATCGACCATCATAGACGCCAGTAGACCTGTCACTTGCTCTCGGACACTGGCTTCGGAACGATGAGGCTGATGATAGCGAATAGGCAACGCGACGTTGTCAAAAACCCGCAAATTGGAGATCAGGGCCGCGTTTTGGAATACGAAGGCCACTTTATGCACCAGCGCTACTTGCAATGCCGTATGCTCGTGCGCTTCCGATTCGATTCCCGAATAGAAGATTTGTCCAGAATGAGGTTGTGCCAGGCCAGCCAGGATCCGTAATAGAGTGCTTTTCCCTTGTCCAGATTGACCACAGATACAAAGGGCTTCCTTTTGCTGCACAACCAAATTCGCGTTATCCAAAATAATTCGTTTCTCCTGCCCCGGCTCGTGGAAGGAGAAACAAAGGTTTTTAATGGAAACGCTATCCATGAAATTCCTTATAACACAGAATTCAAGCCATGTAAGTAATCGAAAATATAGGCCAAAGAAAGGAGCAAATCCATGAGTACCACCGAGATAAAGGAATACACGACGGAACGGGAAGTTGCCTTGGGTACTTCCCGTACATCCTGTTGTACGGAAAGGCCAAATTGACAGGCATTGGCGGTGATCAAGGCGCCAAACAGTGCCGGTTTGAGAAACAACATCAGAAAGTCCATGGGGTGCAGTTCCAAGAGAATGCTGGATAAATAGTGGTCCCACATCATCTGCACCTCAAAGAAGTTATGGAGGATGGTGGTGAGGACCTTTGCTGCGAAGTAGCCAACCACAATGGCGACGCTGCTGAAAATCGCATTCATAATGAATAAAGCGACCATTCCACCGATCAGCGCTGGCATGACTAGGTATTTGATGGGATCAATCCCCATGGTCTCCAAGGCATCAGCTTCCGACTCCACTTTCATATTTCCCAGGTAGGCAGCCAGGGCGGCTCCAGAACGGCCCGCAATGAGAAAGGCTGTGAGGACAGGGCCCAATTCGCGGATGATGACGATTACCATCAGATTTCCAAAAAAGTCGCCAAATCCGACCTTGGGCATAACAGTCATGGCTTGGGTGATCGTCAAAGTCCCTAACAATACCGCAACCACTGTAATTAGGGGTAAAGCCTCAATACCGGTAAAAAACGTCTGAAGCACAATCTGGCGAAATTCCGTACGGAAGCGCCGTTGATCGATGGTGAAAAAAGCATGCAGTCCCTTGAAGATAATGGCAGACAACTTTCCGGGTAAAGAGTTGAGCCAGAGGATTCCCAACCAGGCCAAAAATTTGGCGGGCCAACTGTAAAATTCTTTGTGTTCGCGCCCCATCAGGCAGATTCCAGGGCGATAGCCTCCAGCAAGGAGGCCCAGAGGTGATTGATCCCGGTTCCCCGGGTGGCGCTGACGGTGAGAGGAATGCGATCCAGGCCGAAATTCTCCTTCAGGTTACGCAACGCATGCGCGGCTTCGCTTTGGTTCAGCTTGTCCCGTTTGTTGGCCACGAGCAGGACGGGTTTGCCGAGGTCTCGCAATATATTGACCGTTTCAATATCCAGTGGTGTTCCCGCATGGCGCATGTCCACAAGATAGACGATTCCGCGTAAATTGGGGCTTTTTTCCACATAGGAACGGATCATTGTCGCCATTTTATCGCGCATTTTAATGGAAACCTTCGCATATCCGATTCCTGGTAAATCCGCAAAATAAAAGGCTTCATTCACCAGAAAGAAATTGATCTCTCTGGTTTTACCAGGTGTGGCGCTGACTCTCACAAGGTTCCTTTTCCCCATAAGTTTAGCCAAAAGAGATGACTTTCCCACGTTAGAACGACCAAAGAAGGCCAAATGTGGACGTCCATCCTGTGGACAATGCGCTAGATCGGTGGCGCCGAGCACGAAATCCGCAGAAAACACCTGAAAAGGACTGTTATTCATAATTGAACGCGTCCTTCAAAAGCTCGTAACATGGTCAATTCATCCACGAATTCCAAATCACTTCCCACGGGAATTCCTCTGGCCAGTCGGGTGCGGCGTGCAGGTAGGGGGCCCAGCATCCGATCAATAAGTAACGCCGTTGCGTCCGCCTCGGGGCTCGTTCCCAACGCAAGGATCACTTCGGAAACGTTTTTTCGAACTCGTTCGACGAGCAAGGGAAGGTGTAACTGGTCTGGGCCAATCCCATCAAGAGGAGAAAGAACTCCCCCCAAAACATGATAGAGTCCTTGT
>DATIQS010000233.1:0-2805 GCA_035470605.1 Fibrobacteraceae bacterium | reverse complement strand
CCTTACTCACCCGGTTTTGGCGATCAATGAGGAAGGACATGGGAATACTTTCTACTCCGCCATAGTCCCGAACGACCTTGTCGGTTCCAGAGAGCACAGGATAGTTGAAATGATACTTCTGATCGAGTGCAGTGACCGCATGGGGATTTTCATCCAAGGTAACAGCGAGAATCTGAAAGCCCTTCGGCCCCAAATCCTGTTGTAAGGCGACGAGGCTTGGAATCTCCGAGACACAGGGAGCACACCAAGTGGCCCAGAACACCAACAACCGAACCTTTTCTGAATACGCATCTAGACGCTCCACACCACCACCATTCATACGGGGTAATTCAAAATTCACCGCCATCACTGGCACTTGACGTTGGCGATGAGTGATCCAATTCAGGGTCAACATTAAGACCGTCAGCACAGCAGCAGCCCACAATAAACGTCGATTGTTCATTTTAAATCCTTGGGAAATCCTGCATGGATCTGCGGGATTTCGCTGGAAAATAATATACTTATGGCGTATGCCTTATAATATTCAAGAACTTTTATCGGAACTTGTAAAACGTGGGGGGTCGGATTTGCATTTGACGGCGGGGAGTCCCCCGCTTTTGCGTTTGAGCGGTAAGTTGACCCCCATGGGCGTGGACAAGCTGACCCCCAATGAAACCATGCGCATGAGCTATTCGCTCATGAACGAGCTGCAAAAGAAAAATTTTGAGCAGAACAAGGAATGCGATTTTTCCTTTGGTATCACCAATCTGGCGCGTTTCCGTGCTAACGCTTACCTGCAACGCGGTTGTGTCGGGCTTGCACTACGTATCATTCCGTTGGACATCCGGACTTTCAAGGAATTAGGCCTTCCTCCGGTGGTTGCTGATTTCACCAAACGCCCAGCAGGCCTCGTACTAGTGACCGGCTCCACTGGCTCAGGTAAATCGACCACATTGGCCGCTATGATTGATAAAATCAACAAGGAGCGCCAGGAACACATCCTCACGGTAGAAGATCCGATCGAATTTCTGCATCGCCATCAAAAATGTATGGTCAACCAGCGTGAAGTGGGCTCCGACACGAACTCCTTTGCCCAAGCCCTAAAAATGGCCTTGCGCCAAGATCCCGATGTCGTGCTCATCGGTGAGATGCGCGATTTGGATACCATGCGTGCCGCCATGACCATCGCGGAAACAGGGCATCTAACCTTTGCAACTCTACACACCAACTCCGCAGTGCAAACCATCAACCGTATTGTGGATGCCTTCCCCAAAGGGGAACAGCAGACCATCCGCGCCCAGTTATCCTTTGTGCTCCAAGGGGTCATCTGCCAAACCTTGTTGCCAAAAATCGGCGGCGGGCGCATCATGTGTTATGAGATTATGAACGTCACACCAGCGATCCGCGCTTTAATCCGTGATGACAAAATTCACCAAATCGAGTCCATCATCGAAATCAGCCAAAAAATGGGCATGAATACAATGAATATGCGCATGGCAGATTTGGTCAAAGAGGGCAAGCTGGAACGCATGGATGCCCTGAGCAAATCCTCCAACCCCGAACAGTTGGAAAAACTTATGCTGGAAAGAGGCATCTAAAATATGGCGACATGGACCTACAAAGGGAAAAATCCCTCTGGGAAATTAGAGGAAGGCGAATTTGAGGCTGCCTCCCAGGAAGAGGCGATGTCCCTCCTGCGTCGCAAACGCCTTACCGATGTAAACATCAAAAAGAAACCCTTAAGTGCCTCGGCGTTTAAACTCGGCAGTGGCATCAAATCCGTGGATATCGCTCGGTTTACCCGGCAGTTTGCAGTGATGAACGCCGCAGGGCTTGCTTTATTGAATGCCTTGCAGGTGTTGGAGGAACAAAGCGAAAATCCAGCCATGCGCGACGTGGTTCGGCGCGTGGCGGCCAGCGTATCCGGGGGAACGAATCTGTCTCAAGCACTGGCTCTACATCCAAAGGTATTCAATAAGCTCTATGTCCATATGGTCGCCGCAGGTGAGGCGGGTGGAGCTCTCGAATCCGTGCTGAACCGTTTAGCCGAGTACCAGGAATCTAGCGAACGCCTTAAGCGGAAAGTCAAAGGAGCCATGACCTATCCGGTTATCGTGATGATCGTTGCCATTGCCGTGGTCACCGTGATGCTGACCCTGGTGGTCCCGAAATTCGCCGAAATTTTCACCTCTTCAGGTACAGCTCTACCAGGTCCCACCGCCGTGGTTATGAGCATCTCCAATTTTTTGAGAGATTATTTCCTTGTGCTTTTGATCGGCTTAATTGCGCTCATTGGAGGGCTGCGCCACGCAATCAGCACCCCCAAAGGCCGTTTCGCCTTTGATAAGTTGAAAATCAAGCTTCCCAAAGTCCGCGATCTAGAAATCAAATCCGCCATCGCTCGCTTTTCCCGCACCGTGGGGACCCTTTTAAACTCCGGTGTTTCCATCATGGATGCCTTAGATGTCACCGCCAAGACGGCAGGCAATGTGGTTATTGAAAAGGCAATATTACGAATTCGTGAGCAAATCGCAGGAGGGAAACCCCTGGCGGAACCGATGAAGGAAGTGGGCATTTTCCCGGGTATGGTGGTGCAAATGGTCGCCGTGGGTGAAAAAACCGGGGGACTGGGCAGTATGCTCACTAAGGTAGCGGATTTCTATGACGAGGAAGTCGATGCCGCTGTGGAGGCCCTTACCTCAATGATCGAACCCCTTATTATCGTATTTTTAGGAGGAATTATCGGATTCATTATGATTGCTATGTACATGCCTATGTTCAGCATGAGCGATACAGTGAGCTGAAAAAATGATTTTCCGGCTCAAG
>DATIQS010000232.1:0-2013 GCA_035470605.1 Fibrobacteraceae bacterium | reverse complement strand
TCAAGCGATACAGAAACTGGCCAGGAGGAACAGCACTGAAATCGACCTCGGAGGGAAAGGCGTCAACAATCACGGTATTCCGTTCCTTCTTCGTTTTTTCAGACAACGTTTCATCTGGTATTTTTGCGCATGCAAGAATGCGATTTTCCAAAGCACGGGTATCTTGGTTGTTGCTATTCTCCACATCGGAGAGCAGCGCACCCAGGCGATCCAACCCCTCCAACAAAACGTCCAGAATCGGCGATTCTGGTTTAATTTTATTTTCGCGGATTCGATCCAGAAGCGTTTCCATCGCATGGGAAAGAGACCCGATACGAGTTAAGCCAAAAAAACCTGAGCTCCCTTTTACCGTATGAACGGCACGGAAAATCCGATTCACCACCTCCGAATCTGGATGATCAGGATCTTGTTCCAACAACATGAAGTCCTGTTCAATCCCACTTAAATGTTCGCGGGATTCAGACAAGAATTCATCCAGTAACGATTCCTCAGGCATGACATTCCTGGGCTTGTAGGAGATTCTCACGGAATTGAGTTGTCATCAGAAAGCGTCGAACTTGAGGCTGCACATTGGTCAATTGCAAAACCTTGTCTGGCCAGGAGCGCACAGCCTCTTGTCGAATCGCAAGGAGAACTGCCAGACAAGAGGAATCCATAGACTGAACAGCATCCAAGTCCAGCACGCCGACATTGCTCCCACCATGAAGCCAGGAAAGGAGCTCATCTAATAAATCACCCGCACAATCAGCTTGTAGATCTCCGCCAGGTCTAAATACCCATGAATCCATAAATGGATCTGCCGCACTATTAACCGCCAATACACCTGAAGTTTCTGGCATCATTCCTCCGAAATCTGTTTGTAACCTGAGATCAGCAAGACCTATGCCAGCTTGGGATATTCGCTAAAAACAATTTGCATACCACATGTTGTGCAGATCGGAAAAGAATGAGCCCAAGCAAAAAAAGCTTGTCCAATGATTGGACAAGCCTTCTGTAAAAAAAATGGACAGTTGTTAAATCTAACGGCAGCAGTTGCACACAAAAAGAATATATCTCCCCGTAGGAATTGAGCCGGCTAGAGACTTTGTACACAGGAAAATATATGCCTCTGGCCGATGTGCATATTCCGTTGACAGAAAAGCCCTACGGAATACTATGCACAACTCAATGGCTTTAAGCTGTGCCTGTTCGTCGGGTTCTGTACTTTGAGTGTGGACCGGAAGCCCTGCCATTATAAGGCCTCGGACCGGCTCTATCCCTCCCAATTGTGGTCGTTAGGATAACATCGCCCCAGTTCACTACGGTCACTCGGTTAAATATTGGCGCGTTTTTTATGATTGAGTAGCGTCTGACGAGAAATTCCGAGCAAAGTGGCTGTCGCGGTTTGATTCTGGTTTGTGCGCGATAAAGCCTCTTCGATCAACAGATGCTCCAATTCTCGCATCGTTGGGAGACTTGCCCCAAAGCGGACAAAGTTTATCGGATCCCGGTCGACGGCCACAGCTTCTTCTACGGTTTCTGAAAGATTGATCCAACGGCGTAGCACATCCTCATTAATCGATCCGTCTGTTCCCGCAGAACCCAACACATCAAACACTAACCCCTGCAATTCCCGAATATTTCCAGGGAAACCATATCCTCGTAACCGAAGCTCAAGACGTGTTCCAAAATCAGCAGGACATTCACGATTCAAAATTTGCGCCGCATTTTCCAAAAAAGAATTCAACAAAAGACCAACGTCCCCCTGGCGTTCCCGCAAGGGGGGGAGTTCAATCCAATGCGACTGAAGACGGTAAAACAAATCCTTACGAAAATTTGGCATCGAGCCAATCGGTCGATTGGTTGCGGTCACCACCCAAAGGCGAACCTTGCGCGGACGTTCGGCTCCAATGGGATAAAATTCACCCTCCTGGATCAGTCGTAATAATTTGATTTGACTTTCTGGAGCCAAGTCTCCAATTTCGTCCAAAAACAACGTACCTTCATCCGCCTGCTCAACCAAACCCTTTCGAT
>DATIQS010000231.1:0-1553 GCA_035470605.1 Fibrobacteraceae bacterium | reverse complement strand
CTCCCTTCCTGATGGATTGTCCAGCTCTACTGGCAAAGCTCCCCTTGGCACGCCATGCGGATCAAATTTCCAAGGCGCTGTTGCAGGAGCGCAATTTGCTGCTTATGGCCCCGACAGGCACGGGCAAGTCGTCCTTTCTGCCCTGGTTTCTCCATTCTCAGGGGGATTTGCGCATCGCCATGTTGCAGCCGAGGCGTATTGCCGCCTTGAGTCTCTGCGGGTTTTTAGCCAAAGCTCTTGGGGAGGAACCAGGGGCCCTGGTCGGCTACAGTTTCCGCTTTGAGACAAAGAAGTCTGCGGTCACGCATATCTTGTTCCAGACCTACGGGAGTTTTTTGCAGGGCGTCCTAAGTGGGAAGGGGGATCGCTTTGATTGGATCCTTTTTGACGAATTTCACGAACGCCGCACGGATATGGATTTGCTCCTCAGTTGGTGCTTGGCCTGGCAAAAGGCGGCCCCCCAAAACGCCCCGCGTATTGCAGTGCTTTCCGCCGATCTCCAGCGCCAGGAACTGGAGACGTTACTGGGGGTTCCCTGCCTGGAGATCCAAAGTCCCGGTTTTCCGGTGCAAACCCTGCACCAGGAACCAAAGCTCTCCGAATCCCTGGACCGTCAGGTGTTGCGTGCCCTGCGCACTCTTCAGGGTAACGGCATCTGGAATACCACCCTGGTGTTTCTGCCCGGAAAGTCCGAAATTCAATCCTGCGCTCATTTGCTGGAAGATGAACTGCGGGGGCTACAAGCACCCGAAATTCTGCGGCTTTTTGGCGGGCAAGACGGCGTGGAACAGGCGCGCATTTTCGCGGATACCGAAGCCCCTCGCGTGATTCTCACGACCAACATCGCCGAGACGTCCCTCACGGTGCCGCAGGTGACTGCCGTGGTGGATTCTGGACTAGAGCGAAACGCTGAATTCGACGCCACCCGCAACATTCCTGTGCTGCGTCTGGGCCGTATCGCTTTGCAGAACGCGGTGCAGCGAATGGGACGTGCGGGACGCACCCGTGCTGGAGTATGTGTGCGCCTGTGGAGTGAACGCGATCAGGTAAACCTGGCAGCCAACATCCAGCCCGAAATCCTGCGCTGCCGTTTAGATATTCCTCTGTTGCAACACGCCGCCCTGGCCTCCCGTCTCACGCTTCCCTCCGACGCTCTACGCTGGCCGACCCCGCCTCCGAAGGAATTGTCCCAGAAGAATCAACAAGAACTGAACGCCTTAGGATTTCTAGATGGCGAGGGGAACATTACACCGTCTGGCCTCAGCGCGTTACAAATCCCTGTGCAGTCCTTGGAGGTGACGCGTTTGCTTCTCTCCACTCAAGATCGCAACGAGGCCTTGCTTGCCTGCGCAGCCTGGCTGGACGCGGGAAGCGAATCCTTATTTCTACGTTCTGGAGAATCCCAAAACCTGTTGGACCTTGCCCGGGATCTCCTTATGGATCGTCGAGGCCTATCCCGCGACATTGCGTTGCAATATCAGCAAATCCGCCGTTGGGCGGAATCCCAAGGCAAAATTGCAGCCTGGCCGCAGAATCTGCACACAACGTTACGG
>DATIQS010000230.1:0-2260 GCA_035470605.1 Fibrobacteraceae bacterium | reverse complement strand
ACGGCGACAACCAAAGAGACGGTCCAAACACTGGCGCAGACGGATACCTCTAAAAAAGACACCACCAAAGACCACTTTACGGAAGACTTGGCCACATTCCAACAACGTCCCTTCTCTTCTATGCTCCGATCCTTCGGCGGTGATGTCGCAATCGCGGAAGGGGATGTGGAACGCATCCAACGCGTTTTGGAGAATCCAGGCATTGTCGCCCTGATTCCCCTGGACGTGCAATTCGCTTGGGGGCGCGGCTTTGAAGTCCTCCAAAATGGGGATAAGGTCAAAAAACTGTATTTGCTGAAACGTCGTGCGGAAATGGATGGAAAGGAAATCTCCGATGCTCAACCTCACCGGGTACAGGGTGGCCTTTCCTCTGGACAATTGGCAGTCAACCTCAAATTTAAGGGCCTGGGTCCCAAAAAATTTGCTTCCGTCACCGGAAACAACGTCGGTCGCCAAATGGCGATCGTTCTGGATGGACAAGTCGTAAGTGCTCCAGTCATCCGTGATCGCATCGCCGATGGAAACGCTCAAATCACAGGTCTCAAAGATATGGCCGAAGCCAAACAATTGGCTGTGGTGCTCCGTGCCGGCGCCCTTCCCGCTCCGATGAAAATCGTGGAATTGCGTAGTGTTGGGGCCTCATTGGGAGAAGACAACATCAAAAATGGTGTGATCTCTGCTGTTGCAGGCATTTCGATTGTATTGCTCTTCATGATTCTCTACTACCGCACGGCCGGCCTGATTGCCAATGTCGCCGTGCTTTTCAATGTGATCCTCATTGGCGCCGTGATGTCGATGTTTAATGCGACCTTGACCCTGCCTGGTATTGCGGGTATGGTGTTGACTGTCGCAATGGCGGTGGATGCCAACGTGATTATCTATGAACGTATCCGCGAAGAACAACGGGCTGGGAAATCCGCACGACAGGCGGTTTCTTTGGGATATGAACGAGCCTTCTCTGCAATTTTCGATTCGAACATCACCACATTCCTGACGGCATTTATCCTCTACAAGATTGGAACAGGACCGGTAAAGGGCTTTGGTATGACCCTGATGATCGGTATCGCCGCCTCTATGTTCACCGCCCTAACGGTAACCCACTCCATCTTTGATGGAATCCTCGCCCGCTCTGAGTCCAATACGCTCAATGTCGGTAAAGGCTTCTCATTTTTGCATCACGCCAATTTGCCAGTGGTTGCGAAACGTCATATTTTCATGGCCGTTTCTGGAGTACTGATTATCACCTCATTGGTCTTCATGGTGACGCGGGGCTTTGAATACAGCATCGATTTCACAGGCGGACACGTGTTGACCGTACAATTCCAAGATGACGCATCCCATGTGAAAGACCTGCAGAGCGCCTTGAAAAATGCAGACCTTGGCGACCCAAAAGTGCGAACCCTGGGAGGCACCAGTGCGAACCAATATTTGGTTTCGATTCAGGGTTCCATGGATGGAAATTCCAAAATGCGAGTTCAAGTTATTGACGCCATGAAACAGGCTGGGCTCCAAGCGGAGATCGTCAATGAGGATATTGTTGGTCCCTCGATCGGAAAGGAATTACGCCGCGATGCCATTCTTTCAATCTTATTGGCGTGCTTGGTGATTGGCTTGTACATCTGGATTCGTTTTGGTAAGTTCGGTCTAGGTTTCGGCGTGGGCGCGGTGGCCGCCTTGGCTCACGATGTGACCATTACTCTGGGTGTTTTCTCCCTGTTACGCCTACCGATTGATGCGGCCCTCATCGCGGCGGTTCTGACGATTGTGGGTTACTCCATCAATGACACGATCATCGTGTTTGACCGTATTCGCGAAGATACCCAAAATTTGGCGGGTTCCACCTTCGCCGAACGGATGAACCAAGCGATCAACCAGACCCTATCTCGAACCTTGATTACGTCCCTCACGGTGTTTTTCATCACGGTGATTCTAGCCATCACGGGCGGTTCCAGCATTCAAGATTTCGGAATTGCCATGTCCGTAGGTGTAATCATTGGAACTTGGTCTTCCGTGTTTATCGCCTCCCCAGTCGTGCTGTGGTGGACCCAGCACCTCCCCTCAAGATCCAGATAATTTTATCTTCAAAGGATTAGCCTCTGGTGTTCACCAGGGGCTTTCTGTGGTGCGCCCGTCACGGGCGCAGTCTAGGAGGTGCAAGTCCTCTCGTGAGCTGACCACAGCGAACGAAATGAAACCCAACTGCGGAGAGGTAACGAACCGTGGGGAGGAAGGGTGGATTGCGCTTGCGGGCCGATGAACA
>DATIQS010000229.1:0-8061 GCA_035470605.1 Fibrobacteraceae bacterium | reverse complement strand
ATGGGCCAGGGAACTATATCCCCCCAGTTACGTTGACCTACTGGTCTTTCCGGACCATGGTAGGCTCTGGATTCGCTCTCATCGGACTAGCCGCGTTCGCGACGTTGTTCCCGTTGATTTTGCGAAGGTCGATTCCTCGTTTGTTGCTTCTGATCCTTCCATTGTCCATGCTTCTTCCATACCTCGCAAACTCGACGGGTTGGCTTGTTGCGGAATTGGGCCGGCAGCCTTGGGTCGTCTATGGCTTAATGCTGCTGCGCGACGGCCTCTCACCGTCTGTCTCTCCAGGAGAAGTCGCAATTTCGTTGGTTGTGTTTACCCTGTTATATGCGACTCTGATTCTCACGACTCTGAAGCTCTTTTGGCACCACTCCCGCGTCGGGATAACCCAGGCCGACATTTCGGGTGCACCCGCATCTCACTAGGAGGATAAGATGGAACTTCCCATTCTTTGGTTTATTCTGATCGGGGTCCTTTTTACGGGCTTTTTCATCCTGGAAGGTTTTGATTTTGGGGTGGGAATTCTAATGCCTTTATTGGGGCGTACCGATGCAGAACGCCGGACCATCTTACGGAGTATCGGCCCGGTTTGGGACGGCAACGAGGTCTGGTTGCTTACAGCGGGTGGTGGTATTTTCGCCACATTTCCACGGTGGTACGCGACCATGTTTAGCTCTTTGTATTTGCCTTTGGTCCTGGTGCTGGTTGGTTTAATTCTCCGAGGGTTGGCTCTGGAATATCGCAATAAATTGGAGTCTCCTCACTGGAGGGCGCATTGGGACAAGGCAGTGTTTCTGGGGAGTTTGCTCCCCGCCCTTTTATTTGGTGTGGCCATGACCGACTTGCTGTATGGGCTGCCAATTGATGCACAGGGAAATTTTCAGGGAAATTTTTTGGATCTGATTCGTCCCTTTCCTCTTTTAGGCGGTTTGGCATCTTTGACGATGTTCCTTTGGATTGGTTCGTTGTTCCTCCGTCTTAAATTGCAGGATGATTTGTGCGTCCGGGCAGAATCCGCCTGCGCGAAACTGGGTTGGCTGGCTTTGGCTTGCCTGGTTCTGTTGGGACTGGTTGGCTTTGGCTCGGTTTCCTTGCTCGTCACCTCTCCTTGGGCCGTCAAGGGAATTGCTGTTTTTGCTGCTCTGGATTTATTCCTCTCAATTTTGTTCCGTCGCCGTCCTGGAATAGCTTTCCTATTTACAGGATTATCCATTGGGATGACCAGCGCAGCATTCTTCGCTGCTTTGTTCCCTCATACCGTAGTTTCGTCCCTACAGGCAGATTGGAGCCTTACCATATGGAATGCTAGTTCCAGTCCTTATACCCTCAAGGTGATGACCGGAGTTGCTGCAATTTTTGTCCCTGTGGTGCTGATTTATCAGGCTTGGTCCTATTGGGTGTTTCGAAAACGAATTCGTGTAGAAGGGAAAAGCGACTATTGATCTTGTAAAAAGACATGTTGTACAATACAGGAAAATCCAAGAGGAGTGTTTTGTGGAGCTGGCAGCAATTGGAGCACTTTTCCCCTTCCCGGTGATCAGTCGGGATGCCCATGGTGGATTGACTGCAGAAAATACTGCAGCACAACAATGGCTAGATGCGTTCCCCGACTGCGGCGCCGCACTGATTCCTCCCTGCATTACGCCAACGATCTCTAGTTCTCTCTCTTTCGCATGGCTCTGGCGTTCGGGTTCCCATACGGGGCCTTTGGATCAGACATGGTTTTTTGCATCGCCTTATCCGATGGGGCCGGTTTCGCGCCAGTCTTTATATGCTTTGTTGGATCGAGAGTTGCGTCTTGTGTATGCAAGCCAGGATTGGTTGGATTTTTTTTCCTTACATGTGGGAGTGCGTTTGCAGCCTTGCCAAGCAATTCCACCTTTCCTTTCTCAAAATTTTGGAACGAAAATTATCATGGATTTACGCCAGTCTTTGTCGGTATCCGTCTCTGGGGTCCATTTATGGCCGACTGGGGCAGACGATGAAGCTGTGGAAAGCCAACTGACGCCATTATTGGGTGTAGAAGGAGATCTGCTTGGGGTATTGTGGGAGATCATGCCAGAAATACAAAGCACCGAGCTTGATCCCATGCCTTTACGGGAACGGGTGATGCTCGATTACCCTGACCCTGCGGGTTTGCTGGATCGTGAGGGTTCTCTCCTGATGGCAAATCACACCTTGGCGACTTGTCTACAAACACAGGTTTCTGCGCTCCGCGGGAAGCGGCTGTTGGATTGGGTGGTGGAGGAGGATGCTCGTCAATTGCTTTCTAGCGCGCTGAGAAAAGCCCTGCAAGGGGAGCAGACTCATTGCGAGGTGGAACTGCCATTGGTAAATCGGCGGGCCTGGTTTTCAGTGACGTTTCATCCGTTTCATGGGGATGATGGTCAGGTGATGGGGGCAATTCTCGGAGCTCGCGACATTTCGGTGCAGCGGGAAACCGAAATGAATCTAAACAAAGCACGCAGCAATTTTATTTCCTGTATCTCTCATGAATTACGGACTCCTTTAACGGCGGTTTTGAACCTAGCGGAAGTCCTGTCCATGTCTCCGCTTACGGAAGAACAGGGCGAAATTGTGGCCATGGTTAAAGAAGCCGGGGACGTCATGTCGCGCCAGGTCAACGCTGTTTTGGATTACTCTCGTCTAGAACGTGGGAAGATTACCCTGAATCCAGAGCACCTCTATTTTGAAGCTCTGATTCATCGTATTTTGAATCTATTTCAACAGGAAGCTCAGAAACGAGAACTCGAATTGCATTGTCATCTAGACAAAGAGATTCCCCAGCTCTTGGTTGGAGACCCCACCGCATTGGAGCAGGTACTAAGTAACTTGCTAGGGAATGCGCTCAAATTCACACAAACAGGTGGCGTGACGTTGAGTGTAAAATTGGTGAGCCGAAACAAAAAGGAAGCGCAGCTGCATTTCGCCGTTGCTGATACGGGACGCGGAATCGATCCGACTGTCGGGAGTCAAATTTTTGCCATGTTCTTTCAAGGGGATTCTAGTTGGAAACGACATCACAATGGAATGGGTCTGGGTTTGGCCATTGCAGAGAAACTCACATCTCTCATGCACGGCGTGATCTGGTATGAGGATAATAAGCCTCATGGCGCAATCTTTAACATCCATCTTACTTTGGGGATTCCCGCATGAGCGCAACCATACTCATTGTTGACGATAATCACCTGATCCGTTTCACTACGTCGCTTCTAATGAAACAGGTAGGGTTGCAAAGTCTACAGGCCAGTTCTGGTGGTGAAGGATTGGCAATGGCAAAAACGAGCAAGCCAGATGCAATCTTACTGGACATCATGATGCCCGATATGGATGGCTGGGAGGTGCTGGATGCCTTGAATCAGGATCCAGATCTCGCCAAAATTCCTGTAATTCTTTTCTCTGCATTGGATCAGCAAACCTTTGCCGGCCATGATATGAGTCCTTCCATTAAAACCATTCTACATAAGCCCTTTCATTTAGATCAGCTCCTAATGGCTTTGCGAATTGCGTTGCCGGATTTGGAGGTTTGATGGCTTACCTCAACGAAGCCTTTTTGGATACCTTGGATCAATTGGATCTTGGCGTGGCTCTGGTCACCGGCGACGATGAACTGCAGTCGTTGAATAGGACTATGCGACAGCTTCTGTTACGGATCAAAGGGGATGATCTGGTCTTGTCGGGGAGCGATTTGTTTGTGGCTTTCGGGATTCCTCCTTTGGCGCCGGAGGAAAATCAAGATAGTCGTAAGTGTGAACCCAGTGGGCAAGTCTTACGGGTGAACCGAAAACGAATGCAAGTAGACGGGCGCAATTGGCTTCTAGTGCAGGCCCAAGATCTCACGGGGGAACAACAACAAGCCAAATCCATGAATCGACAGATTTCCGATCTCCTGTTTAAGGTGAGATCTCGCATTACTCCGGTTCAAAATGCGGTCACACTTTTTCTCAAATACCCAGATGCAATTGCGCAGCGAGAAGCTAAGGATCTTTTTGGCATCTCCTATCTGGAACTCTGGCAGTTGGAACGCTGGTTGGATAATTTACGCGATTTTTCCCTATTGAATTCTGGGGACATTGGTAAGTACATCCAGCCAAATGATCACGATTTGAAAGAACTAGTCGATGCGGCGACAAACAGTTTGTTACAAGCGATCCAGACGCATGATCGTCCTGTCCAAATTCGTAACAATATTCCACCGGATTTGCATGCCTTTGTGGACAGAGAACGTCTCTTGCGCGTTTTAGAGGGGCTTTTGCTCAATAGTGTGGAGTATTGTAAGGAAGAACCTTTGATCGTATTTTCCGCCCAAGAACGAGGAGATCGAATTCTTTTGTCTATTACCGACAATGGAATCGGCATCAATGCCGAAGAGCAGGGGCTTGTCTTTGAATATGGATTTCGTGCCAAACATCCTTTAGTGCACAATGTTTCCGGTTCTGGAACCGATCTTTGGTATTCTCGTCAGATTTTGACTCGTATGGACGCCCGCATCGAATTTACCTCATCGCCGCAGGGCTCTCTTTTCACCTTGGATGTGCCAGCTTCTCATGTCTAGCAAGAATTTGGTCATTGATGCCGCCTCCATTGGTGAGGCCATCAACCTGGGGAGCGTGAGCCTGGGGGTGTCTCGCAATGCGATTGCCGTCACCTCAACACAGCAATTGACCAACGGACAGTATCGGGTACATCTGGAAAGAGCCGGTTCTTCTGATGAGCTGGAACGAATGCTGTCCATGACCGAAACGCAGCTGTTAGATATCGAAAGCAGTGAGATTGTTAAGGGCATGACGGGTCTGGACATGGACGCCAAGGGCTTGCTTCAGGTGGAGCCGGATGTCGAAACGGACACGGAGGAGCATGGTGAACGCCAAGTCGGTGTTTTTGTTTTTTTAGCGCAAGCTGATTTCTTGGTTTGTGATGTTCTTCTATTACAGGATACGGAGTGGCTGTCTCATGTAGAAACGAAGTCCGAAATCATTCCTGGCGTTAAAGTTGTTCGAGTACATGGAATCACGCCTCAAGAGATTCGGGCCAAGCATGTCCATCCAGATAGCGGACCTTGGTTAATGGAGGCGGAGGGGAAGAACGTTTTTTTCTCTCCTGAAGTTCCTGGAAAAATCCTTTTAGTTCGGGATCAACTTTATTTGCTCCCCTCCAATCGGTCTGGGGAAATGGTTCTCCAGCCTATCACCAATCCTATGAAAGCCTTCTGCGACTTGCTCCCCCCGGCTGGGCAGGGCTCCGCTTTGGTCCTACGCGATGCGCAGCTTCAGTTGCAGACGGCAAAAATCATTTTTGGAGTTCGCATTGGGGAGCTGGAACAGGCGCTGACCCGCTGTGCCAGCACCCGGCAACCAGTTCGAGACCTTTGTGTCGCTCGAGGGTTGCTTCCTCTGGATGGTTCGGATGCAAAAATCGACGTATTTTTTTCTCTGGAGAGCGGAGCCGAGGAATTCACCGTATTGCCCGATGGTCGTGTGGATTATCACCGGAAGGTAAAAATTCCCTCCGCTCACGCGGGGGATATGCTGGCCCGCATTTCTTTACCGAGCGTGGGGCAATCTGGAATGGACGTCTTCGGAAATTTTGTGGATGCTCGTCCAGGGAATCCTAAACCCCTATGCCCGGGGGAGGGCGTTCGAGCAAGTCCAGATGGGCGAGAATTCTTTGCAACCCGCGACGGACAGATTTGTTACAACCAGGACATTTTGTCTGTTATGCCTGTATTTCAGCTCATTGGGGATGTGGACCAACATTCGGGTAATATTGAATTCAATGGCAACGTAACGATTACCGGTTCCATTACGTCTGGATTTTCAGTCAAAGCGACAGGGGACATCTCGGTGCGGGGCAATGTGGAATCCGCGAATGTGGAAGCCGGTCGAGATTTGATTGTCCGCGGAGGGATTGTCGGAGCCGGTATGAACCCAATTCGGGTTGGCCGCAATCTTGTGGTACATCATTTACAAAACGCCTGGGTAGAAGCAGAAGGCGATGTTTTTGTTAACCATAGTTGTCTGCATAGCCGTGTGGATACCAGCGGACTTTTTCAATGCTTTCAGGATAAAGGAGCCCTCATTGGGGGTTCGGTGACATCCATGAAGGGAGCCACCGTGCATAGCGTTGGTTCCAATGTGGGAACGCAAACGAAGCTGGTGGTAGGACAAGATTTTTTGGTGCGGAAAAAACTGGAAGAAAGTCAAAAGGCGTTGAGCTTTGTTCATGCGAATCTTCAAAAATTGGAAAACTATTTGACGCCCATGTTGGCCAAATTAGGCCCCAACCTGGCGGCGCTTGACCCAGAACAAAAAGTCCGTCTGAAGCGCATTGTAGATCATCGCAATGAATTGGCAAATCAGCAGACTTTGCTCAATACGCGAATTCTTCGTTTAGAACGCAGTTCGAATATGCTATCTGGTGTAAAAGTGGTAGTGACCGGGACACTTTATCCGTTTGCGCGCCTGCAGATCTGTGGCGTTCCTTGGTCCAGCGACACTGAGCTGCAGCAGATGCAAATCACATTGGACTCGGCCCATAAAAAAATTCAGGCCGTTTCGATTCATCACGACGGGAGGGAATAAGTCTCACAGGTGCAATTCCTATGTTTTGGGTATGGATACCCAAACTTTACTCCTCCCTCTTCCCGACGACTTTCATCTTCATCTGCGCCAGGACTCAGCCATGGCTGGATATGCACGCAATACGGCAAACCAGTTTGGTCGGGTATTAGTGATGCCAAACACCCAACCTCCGCTGACGACCCCAAATCAATTGCGGGACTATCAACACCAAATTCTTTCTGCTGCACCTGGGCTTGAGCTCCTCATGACGTTTAAACTCAATGCGACGTATTCTGCTGCTGATTTGCAAAATTTGCGTGCGGTGGGCGCTGTCGCGGGAAAATACTATCCAGCCGGAGTCACCACGAATTCTCAGGATGGAATTGGGGACCTGGAAGCGGTGCTTCCTGTCATCGCGGAAATGGAACGGCAAGATTTTGTCCTTTCTATCCATGGGGAGGAACCCGGAGTATTCTGCCTAGATCGCGAAGAGGCTTTTTTGAAACGGGTGGAATTCCTAGTGAGCCATTTTCCGCGCTTGCGTATCGTGCTGGAGCATCTTTCGACTCGTGCGGCGGTTCAAGCGGTACAGGCTTGGCCCACTACCGTGGCGGCAACCCTAACGGTTCATCATCTCTTGCTGACTCTGGACGACGTGATCGGCGATGGCTTTATGCCTCATCATTTCTGCAAGCCTCTGGTGAAGCGTCCAGACGATCGCGAGGCCCTTCGTCAGGCTGCTTTTTCGGGAAATCCAAAATTTTTCTTTGGTTCGGATAGCGCGCCTCATACACGAGGCAAGAAGGAGGGCCCTTGTGGCGCTGCCGGGATTTATTCTGCACCTGTGGCGATTCCCTTACTCCTACAAATTTTTGCGGAGCATCAAGAACGTCTCCCCAATTTTATTGCTGGCTTTGGTGCTGATTTTTACAAGCTCCCGCGGACATCCAGAACGTTGCGTCTAGTCAAGGAGCCTTGGGTTGTCCCTGCGGAGGTTAATGGCGTAGTGCCGTTGGCGGCTAACCAGACTTTAGAATGGAAAGTGGCCGGAATCGAATGATACGGCATGACCAGGCGGAGGGGCATTTTGTTTATATGCTACGCTGTCGGGGAAATCGGCTTTACACCGGCTATGCGGTAAATGTGGAGCAGCGTTATCGGAAACATTGCGCTGGCTTGGCGGCGCATTTTACTCGAGCTTTTCCTCCAGAGGAGCTTCTTGGCGCAGTGGCAATGCCGGACCGTTCAACCGCGTTACGCCTCGAAGCGGCCATAAAAAAACTGGATCGACAAGGGAAAGAGCAACTGATTCCCTTTCTGCGCGTCGGAAATGCCAAAGCCCTGATTTCAATCCTCCCCTTTTGATTCTAAACCTAACGCCCTGGTTGTACACGAGCTTATGAGCCAATAGCAACTAAAGCTACACTGGCATATCAGGACGGAGATACCATCAAAACAGACAAGTCCGTCCTCAAGCTACTCCAAGTAGGCGTTCCTCATA
>DATIQS010000228.1:0-6345 GCA_035470605.1 Fibrobacteraceae bacterium | reverse complement strand
ATGGTGATTACAGCATTTCTGCGATTTGGACAGCGTTCAGGGCCGCACCTTTGCGGATCTGGTCACCAACCACCCACAGGTCGAATGTGTTGTCACGAGAGAGATCTTTCCGCACGCGTCCGGCAAATACAGGATCCTTGCCACTCGCATCAACCGGCATGGGCCAGCGGTTCTGCGCCGGATCTTCCTGCACCAAGACGCCAGGGGCCTGACGTAGGACTGCGTAAATTTCCTCCACTGAGGTAGGACGGGCGAATTCGATGTTCAGAGCTTCGGAATGGGCGCGTAAAACGGGTACACGCACGCAGGTGGCATTCACCTTGAGGGATTTGTCGCCGGTGATCTTTTCCGTTTCCGCAACCATTTTCCATTCCTCTTCGCAATAGCCTGCCGGAGCCTTAACCTTGGATTTGGCTTCGCTACCATCATTGTATGGTGCGTTGTGTGGAAAGAGGTTAAAGGCGTATTGGAATGGGATGACTGTGCGTTGAAAGGATTTGCCTTGCGCTAGGGCAATCGATTCCTGGCGGAGTTCTTCCATGGCAAGGGCGCCTGCGCCGGATGCGGCCTGGTAGGTACAGGATTGGACATGCTTAACGCCAATGGCCTTGTGCAAGGGATACAGAGGCACCACCATAATAATGGTGGAACAGTTTGGATTTGCGATGATCCCCTGATGCTTTTTGATGTCTTGGGGATTCACTTCAGGAATCACCAGAGGCACCTTGGGATCCATACGGAAATAAGAGGTGTTATCTACCACCACAGCGCCCGCCTTGACGGCAGAGGGCATAAAATCTCTGGAAATAGAGCCCCCGGCGGAGGACAGAACCAGATCAATGCCCTTGAAGGAATCGTGGGTCAATTCTTCAATGACCAGGGTTTCTCCCCAGAAGGTCACGGTTTTGCCTGCGGAACGTTTGGAAGCCAGTAACTTCAGGCTATCCAGGGGAAAATTCCGTTCCGCCAGAATGGAAAGAAGTTCTTGGCCTACCGCGCCGGTAGCGCCGACGATGGCAACGTGACGACTCATGAGATGATCCCTTCTATTTAGGTTTTGTTGAAAAAATTTTAGCCGATATGTGCCGCATAGGCCTTTGCATCAAGCAGCGCATCAAGCTCGGCTGGCTTGGACATACGGATTTTGGCAATCCAGCCATCCCCGTAAGGATCCTGGTTCATTACCGATGCGGATTCGGAAAGGGCCTGATTGATTTCCTGTACTTCTCCAGAAACAGGGGAATAGATTTCAGCTACTGTCTTTACGGCTTCAATGGTGCCGAGGCTTTCGCCGATGGTAGTCGCATCACCCACCTGGGGGAGGTTTACGAAAACGATGTCTCCCAATTCAGATTGAGCATGATCTGTGATGCCGATTACGGCTATGCCGCCTTCGATACGAGCCCATTCATGGTCGGTGGTATATTTCAGATTGTCGCGAATATCGGACATGGAAACCTCTGATTTCAGTGCTGACGGAGCAGCTCTTGTTGAATGTTTCGGAAACTGCTTTGAGCGAGGCGGGCGTTCCGTTGAAATTGATCCTGTAGATCCCGTTCCTCATCGGAATTCTCGGCTCCGAAGTAGGCGTGTACAGCCCAGCCAGCAAGGCGCAGATTTTCTGCGGCCTTGTCGAAATCGTTTTGCAACCAGGACAAACTTTGTGGTGAGTGTAGGGCTTTAACCTGTCGACTAATGCTAGAGGATTGGTTGCGCAGACTAAGCGCTCGGGATTGTTCCTGTTCATATTGTTCGTCAGGAAGGGTGGAAAGGCTTCTTGCATCAAAAGAAGAAATGGCCCCTGCGCAGCCTAGGGCGCTTCCGACGATGCGTTGGGCCTGCTGAATGTAATTTTCCGCGATTCTTTCATCTGTTTGAGAGCCTTCCATTTTCCCCAAGGAACCCATTCCCCTCGATGGAGAGATGGGCTTCGACGCCACGAGGGGCGTTTCCGCAGAGGCCCCATCCAGAAAGCGTTGCTTCAACTCGGAAACATGCATGACGGATGCGAACACGCAGAGAGAAACAATCGCAGCGGTAAGCACCCAGGATAAGGCGATTCGCAGGGTTCCCCTTGCGTTTAAGGACACGATAATGGCCAGGAGTCCAATGGACCAGGTCACCGCGAGTTCGGGTAGATTCTGCATGGAGACCTCCTTGTGTCAGATCAAAAAGGAAGATCATCCGCCGGAGCGGAAGATTCGTAGGAAGGGGGTTGGGATGAACCCCCATGCGCAGGAGGAGCGTATCCGCCACCGGATGGCTGCGTATAGCCATTTCCAGCAGGCCTCTCTCCCCTTGGGGTCAGGATTTGAAAGTTCTCCAGGACCACCTCGGTTACATATCTTTTCTGTCCAGAGGGATCATCATAGGAACGAGTGCTCAGACGCCCCTCAACAAATAGGGATGTTCCCTTACGGATGCTTAGACGTTCGAGTAGATCGGCTGTGCCTGCCCAGGCTACGATATTGTGCCAATCGGTGTATTCTTTCGTTTCGCCGGTGTTACGGTCCTTGCTACGCGATGTGGTGGCCAGGGAAAAACGGGCTTGCTTGGTTCCAGAGGGGGTGACCCGGACTTCTGGATCCTTTCCAAGGTTACCAATCAGCATGACTTTGTTTAGATAGGCCATGGGAATCTCTTCTTAATTAAATTTCTGAAAAAGATAATAATTCATGCCTGTCGAAATTGCCATTGGCCATTTATCCTCCTGTTGGCCTCCGCATCTGCGGGGGGCGCGCATTGGGGCTGTTCTCCACCCGGCTTCTGTCGGAAAAAATCTTCATCATTCCCTGGATTTTCTACAGGAATCCTCTTCATCGCTGTTCCGTCTGTCGGCCTTGTTCGGTCCTCAACATGGGATCAAAGGGCACACTCAGGACAACATGATTGAATGGGAGGGCTATCGAGATCCGCAACTGGGGATCCCGGTGTATAGCCTTTATGGAGAGCACCGGGAACCCACTCCGGCGATGCTTGAGGGGTTGGACGCTCTCTTGGTGGATTTGCAGGATGTTGGGGCGCGCTATTACACCTTTATTTGGACCCTTTATCTGTGTATGCGAGCCTGTGAAAAACAGGGAATTGGGGTTGTGGTCGTGGATCGACCCAATCCCATTGGAGACCGAGTTGAAGGCCCGGTTCTTGAATTGGATCACACCAGTTTTGTTGGCTTACACAGTATCCCCGTGCGCCATGGGAAGACGATCGGGCAATTGGCGCGTCAGTTCCAGGCCGAATGTTTTCCACGGGTGCATCTCGATGTACTGGAAATGCAGGGCTGGACACCTGATCTCTATTTTGATCAGACCGGCCTTCCCTGGGTGATGCCCTCTCCCAATATGCCCACGTTGGAAACGGCTATTGTGTATCCCGGAATGTGCCTTTTTGAGGCAACCAACGTATCCGAGGGACGTGGGACCACGCGTCCTTTTGAATTTTTTGGGGCCCCGTTTATTGATGCTGATGAACTTTGCGCGGAGATGAACGGCATGAAGCTTCCAGGAGCCTTTTTCCGTCCTCACTGGTTTCAACCTACGTTCCACAAGTGGGTTGGGCAGTTGTGTGGCGGGGCTCAGATTCATGTGACGGACAGGAATATCTATTTGCCATTTGAAACGGCGGTGTGTCTTCTCCGTTTCCTTTTTCATCGTTATCCAGGCGAATTCCAATGGAAAGCGCCTCCTTATGAATACGAGTATCAGAAGTTGCCCATTGACATTCTGCTGGGGAACTCCTGGTACCGCAAACGACATATCGAATCATGAGTGAACCTCTGGCAGTCCTGGTTTTGGCCGCCGGATTGGGCACACGTCTGCGCCCCTATACGGAATTGGTTCCCAAACCCCTGGTCCCTGTGGTGGATAAGACCATGCTGGCGCATCAGATGACTGCGGTGTCGCGGTTACGCACTTGTATCCAGGTGGATCGAGTCTTCGCTAACGCACATCACTTGGCGGATCAAGTCCAGGAGGTGGCAGGCCCGCTGGGGATTGATCAAGTGATGTTGGAACATCCGCAAATTCTAGGAACGGGAGGCCCTTTGCATCGTATCTGGGCAGAGGGATGGCGTGGGGAGCTGCTGGTCCTGAATAGCGACAATTATCACGCATTTCATCTAGCGCAGTTTGTTTCCGCTGCTCGAGATTCTGATGCCCCGTTCGCCTTGTTTTGCGTAGATCATGCCCGGACAAATTTTTTGGAGTGTGATGCACGAGGCTATGTCTGCGGACGGGAGGGAAAATATTCCGTAGGTTCCTTTGTTCGCAAGATGACGTTCAGTGGAGTGTCTTGGTATTCTGCTGATGCGTTGGCGCGAATTTCCGCCCAGGATTTTAACGTGGTGGATTTCTGGAAACGCGAAGCGGAAAACGGGGTTTTGCCATTGGCCTATACGGCACAAAGTCAGGCTGTTTGGATCGATATGGGAACCCCTCAAAGCTTGTACGATGCTTGCGCGACTCGTTTGCTGGAACTCGGTGTGGACCGTTGGGTTGATCGCTGGGTGAATATGGAGGGCGTCTCCTTGGGCCTTGGTGCTGTCGTTTGCGCGGGGGCCTGGGTTGGACCCGATTCCTCTTTGCGCCACTGTGTCTTATTGCCGGATGCCCGGGTGGAGCCTGGAACGCAATTGGAGAAATGTGTCGTTGGCCCAGGTTTCCGATGGAATTTGTAATCTAGGTTTGGGATCAAGATGACGTATCAGTCCACCCTTCCTCCAACTTTTTTGGAACTCCCCGCAGACTCCGAGATGCCTCCTGTCGTTTTGTCTCCTGCTCTTTGCGATTTCTTGCGGGGGGAAGCCCCTCTCGCAGATTTTGTAAACGCGGAATTGGCGGGGACTGCCGGATCTGGACGTCGATATTATCGACTGTTCCATGCGGGGCGTCCATGGATTCTGCAGCAGTCTCATGAAGTGGATGCGGATTTTGGACGCTTCGTAGAGTATTGCAGGCTCTTTCATCAAGCGGGTTTACCTGTCCCAGAATTGTTTGCTGTGGACGAGGGTGCTCGGCAGGTGCTGATGGAGGATTTGGGAAAAATTCGCCTCTGGGATGCCTGTGCTCTGGCCTCTAATGGGGCTCGCCCTCCGAATGCTCTGCCCTGTGAAATCCCTTATTTTCAAACGATGCAGGCACTGGCGCAATGGCAGGCGACGACGGACTCTGTTTTCCCCGCGAGTGCAGACCTCCGTTCCCGGCATTTTGATGAAGCGGCCTTACGCTGGGAAACCGCCTATTACACGGAGCATTATCTTCTGGGCCACCGGGGAATGTCTTCTGCTGTGGTGGATCGCTGGTCTCCGGCGTTCGATGAGTTGGCACGGCGGGTGGCGAAGCATCCTCAGGCTTTGATGCATCGCGATTTCCAGTCGCAGAACATTATGCTCCTGGAGCGTGGGGTGGGCTTTGTTGATTTTCAGGGCGCACGTGCTGGTTCGCGTTTTTATGATCTCGCAAGTCTTTTGTGGGATCCCTATGTGGAAATTTCTTTGCAAACCGTCCAACGCTGGTTTGGCTTTTGGCTGGATTGTGCTCCAGATCTTCGCGGAGACGATGCGTGGCGCATGTTTCTGGAAGCCTCTTTACAACGCTTGATGCAGGCGATGGGAGCCTATGGCAACCTTTCGCGCAATAAAGGTCTCGTAGCCTTTGCTGCGCATATTCCTGCCGGGGAACGCAAGTTGCGCCTCGTGATACAGGAGTATACGCGCCTTCCAGATTCTCTGCCCTTGGGGGAGGTCTGTCCGTGAATTCCCGTGTTCGTTCATCCCTTTCCCTGTTGGCGCGATTGTTGGTCACTTTGCTGACTCTAGGTTTCCTGTTGCGAACGATCCCTCTGGATAAGGTGGGGGCGGCACTGTCCCATGCAAATTGGTCTTGGGTGGCGTTGACGCTCCTTCTCTCTGAATATTCGATGTGGACACAAGCTTCGCGTTGGCATCGTCTGATCGTGGAACCTCCAGAGCGGAAACCCCCGGTGAGGCAAGTCTTTCGCTACACGGCCATCGGTTATCTCTTTAATTTGGTGCTGCCAACCGGCTTCGGTGGTGATGTGGTCAAATCCATTGGCTTGGGGCGGGAATTCCAGGTGATGGGTTCCTCTGTGGCGGCCATGGCGATGGCGCGTCTGTTGGGATCCATCGCATTGCTTTTTTTCTTTTGGCTCGCCCTGCCTTGGCTCGGGGGCGCTCATTTGGGACACGCCTGGATTTGGGGAATGGCTTTGGGCATGGCTGCATTCTGTCTGGTTCTGTTCCTGGCGCTCAGCGCAGATCGCGTCCCTTGGATTCAGAGACTTGCATCCCGTAATCGACATCTGGAGGCTATTCGAACGAACCTGGTG
>DATIQS010000227.1:0-28905 GCA_035470605.1 Fibrobacteraceae bacterium | reverse complement strand
GGGGATGCGGGATGTGATTTTGTCGTTCATCTGGTGCAAGGACTTTCTCCTGATGTCATGGTTTTCTTTGCACAGAAAAGTATATGATTCGCCGCTCACGCCTTGTAAATACTAGGTAAAATCATTTTTATGCAAGCCCTACTTGGAGTAAGTTTGAGGATGGATTTGTTTGAATTTGATGATTCTAACGATGGCCTATTTTCTGCATCATGTCGTGCAGCTTCCGTCACGACGTCTGCGCTGCGAAAAATGGGAATTTTAGGAGTCCCTAATAGAAATAGACCACGAAACCAAGATTCATCTGCATTCGAGTCCCGCTGGTTTCTCTTTCCTGAATTGGATCATAATGGTCTGTAATCCAGCGGTATTCGGCTTCAAACATAAGAGCGGATGACGTCGCTAGGGAATAAAAAGCCCCTAGGCCGAGTCCCCACTCATTCCAGTCGGTGTCTCCTAGATCACTTAATTGCTTCGCCCGTGTAAAGGAGCCAATGAAATAGGGACGATTGATGGCTCCATACGAGATTCCCAACTGTAGACTCACGTCGCGTTCCCGGACAGACCATGAGGAATCTAGGGCGTCTGTTTTGGAGTATTTCCAATAAGAAAGACCCACTTTCGCATAACCCAACCCTTGCAGCCAGGCTCCAAGAAAAGGAGTTACTCGTAGGAGCCCCGATCCAGAATTTCCATTGGGAAGGATCCCGATTCCACTTTCTAACTGACCACCAATAATGAAAGGGAAGGTGCCCTGTGTCCACCCTGATATGGAAAACAAAAGGGCCAACGCGAGGATTCGCGCCAGGCGTTTCAGGACCATATACAGACCATCAGGACAAAGGAAAGGACTGCGACATTGGCCATGGAATCCGTTTTTACCAACCAATGATCCGTCATTCCATATTTTTGTCCTTGAAGAACCCTTTCCTGAATTTGGTCAGATACATAAGCTGTGAATAGATATTTGCAAAAAACGATGGCCAAGATCCACCAAGCCAAGCCAGCCCAGTATAGGATCCCCACATAGGAGAGGACCATAATGAGGATCGCGGCTAGATTGAAACGTCTCATTGCGGATGGAATCAGGCGTTCCTCATGCACCATATTCTGAAATTGTCCGATTTGGTTCGTGATAAAGGCATAGGCATTGCTCACATGAAAAAGGCTGTATCCCAATGCTAATACAGAAGTTACGATGGCCAGACGGGCCGCGAGAATATGCGCATCCATTGCGAAAAACATAATCTTTCTGCCTTCCTACGGCAATAGAAGTTCCGTCAAGAATTCAAACCAGACTGTTTTTGCTGGATTGCTGGTGCCACTTGGTAATGGCTACCCGGAAGGATTCCTTGGTGACTGGTTTGGACAAATAATCATCCATCCCTGATTCAAGGCAGCGTTCTCGATCTCCGCTTAATGCGTTAGCTGTCATGGCAATGATGGGGATTTTCGCAGATTCTTCCCCTGCAGCACCCTTGCGAATTCTTCGGGTTGCCTCATATCCATCCATGGTTGGCATGTGACAATCCATTAAAATCAAAGCATAGGTGTTTTCCATCAATGCCGCGATGGCTTCTTGTCCATTATTCACAGGATCCGCCTCCCAGCCCAATTTGCG
Source organism: Fibrobacteraceae bacterium (assembly GCA_035470605.1). Taxonomy (GTDB): domain Bacteria; phylum Fibrobacterota; class Fibrobacteria; order Fibrobacterales; family Fibrobacteraceae; genus CAIRAY01. Next base: position 27,287 of record DATIQS010000227.1, on the reverse strand, counting down.
AAGTAGGCCCAAGGCAACTTTTTGATTCACTAGGTTGTCCTCTACCAGCAAGATGCGGCCTGGTACCGGTTTTGTTTCTGCAAGAGCTCGGGGAGATCGTTGTTTCCGACTTTTCGGTTTTAAGGTCCTAGCCAAATCCCAAAAACGTAGTGGCCAGGTCAGGCGATGCTGAAGTGTCGCTGTCGCTGGTTCTCCATTTTGAAAGGCTCCGACGTTGATCGGTTGGATCTTTTCAGGAAGTTCGGGGATAGAAAATCCATCAGGGAAGAACGCGTAGGTGCAGGATGTGAGTTCTGACTCGTCCCTTGTGACAAGAATATGTTCCTGCCAAAGCGCTTTTGCCAAAATATCCGCCTTCTCTTCTGGAAAACCGGTGATAAAGGCATGAGGTGCGTCTGGCCCGGGCCCTAGAGGAGAATCCAACGGTTGCACTGGAATCTCAAACCAGAAAAGCGAGCCTTCATTTTTTTCGCTTTCCAGGCCGATCCGTCCCTCCATGAGTTCCACTAAACGCTTACTGATTGAAAGGCCCAATCCAGTCCCTCCAAACTCTCGCGTTGTGGAGGTATCTTCTTGGACAAAAGGCTGAAATAACTGAGTCTGTTTTTCCGGGGAAATTCCAATGCCAGAATCTTCTACGCTAAAGCGCAACCAGGTATTTTGCGATGATTGATCCAGTGGACGCAATTCCAGACGCACAAATCCATTGCTGGTGAATTTGATCGCGTTTCCAACGAGATTTGTTAACACCTGACGCAATCGCGCTGGATCTCCGCGAAAGCGTAAAGTGGCACCCGGATGGACAATCACATTGAAATCGAGTCCTTTGCGTAGAGCGGCAACAAGAAAGAGGTCAGTAACTTCATCCAGAATTTGCAAAAGATTGATTTCTACCCATTCGAGGACTACACGCTCCGCTTCTATTTTGGATAGATCTAGTACATCATTGATTAATGCAAGCAGGGATTCCGCGCTGTTGCGGGCCATTTCCGCAAAGCGTCTCTGCTCGTCATCCAGACGTGTATCTAACAGCAACTGATTCATGCCGATAACACCGTTTAACGGGGTCCGGATTTCATGACTCATGTTGGCAAGAAAGCTGGACTTGGCTCGATTGGCCGCTTCTGCCGCATCTTTGGCGGCGTTGAGGCGTATTTCATATTGCTTCCGTTCCGAAATATCCACGAAGCTGTCTAAAATATATTGATGCCCTTGAATTTCTATACGAGAGAGCGTTTTCAGAATGGGAATGCGTGAACCATCTTTGCGAACAAGTTCTGACTCCGTATTGACCATTTCTTGATTCCAGGCGGGACACCCCCCTACCTGTCTGGAACACAGGGAGGTTAAACAGGAATGTCCTACCAGATCATCCCGAACGCCTCCAAATAGGGTAACCGCAAGAGGGTTGGCATCTATAATGACACAACTTTGCGCATCCACCAAAACGACCCCTGCCTGAACCGCCTCAAACATGGAGCGGATGCGACGTTCGTTTTCTCGTACCGTATCCTCAGCCTGCTTGCGTCTTAATAAGATGCGAAGATGTTTGCCTAGTAATTCAGCCACGCGAACATCCAGGGATGTGTAGGGAGAAACCTTATTGGCCAAACCAAGCACCAATGCTGTCCGATTGTGTTCCACAATGGGAACCAACAATACTCGACTCAAAGGAATTTTTGCATCAAAGAGGCTGCGACGGACAGAGAGGGACATATTATTGAAATCATTGCAGAAGATTGCCTGTCTTCCGTGGATGCAACTGCGCCAGAGTTCCCGCCGTTCATCCAATTCAAGTTGTCCCGCTTCAATGCCGTACCAGTTGGGACCCGCCAATACCTGGAGATCCAGAATGCGCCCGTCGTCCTCGACAATCCCTGCAAAAGCCAACTCGCTTTCGGTCATTCGCATCGTTTCCGTCGTCCCCGCGGTTAAAAGAGCCTTGGGACCTTCCGCTTCGGAGTACTGGGTCAAGAATACGGAAAATTGCATCACACGTTCCAAGCGGGAACGCTCTGTAACATCCTCGAACAACGCGACGATTTGATGGGGATTCCCCTGGGCATCACGCAGGAGCATTGCCGAGATATGAACCTCCAGTAGAGAGCCGGCTCGATGCCGCAATCGGTGCACTACGTCGATTTTATTATTCCCGACCTCATTGATCAATTCCTGGAAATCAGCCATCGTCCCATCTAAATCCTCTTGTGGGCAGCGTTCCATCCAGGTGATTTGACACAAAATTTCCTCAGGATAACCTAGGATGTCGCATAATTTTTGATTGACAGTCAGGAATCTCCCTTCTAGAGACATGGTGCAGGTGCCGATCAGCGGCAGCTCGGAAAAACGCCGAAAACGCTCTTCACTTTCCTTCAGGTTGGCTAAAATACGGATACGCTCTGAAATGTCTGTAAAGATGGCGACTCCACCTGTCACTAGGTCGTGACGGTGCAGAGGCTCTACCGTGTAAGAGACCATGCGCGTCGGATGACCTTGGATTCCCAGTTCCTCTTCGGATACCACATGCGCCATACCGCTATCAATGGATTGAAACAGAGGACTTTGTGCTGACTCCTCAGACACGAATAGGACTCGCAAATCTTTACCAACGGCCTCATTCATTCCAAGACCAAACATTTGTTCGCAGGCCGGATTCATATAAAGAATGCTTCCTTGTCCATCAAACCATAGAATTCCATTTCCTGCGGAATGCACCAATTGGTGCCAACGGTCCTCCGCTTCCTGCAAATCAGCCGCACTATCGGCTGCTCGGGTTTCAAATTCCTTTCGTTCTTGGCAACGTCGCCTATAAAAAATCAGGATTGCTAGGAGAAGGAGAAACTCAAAGAACGCAAATGAAAGACCAATCAGCCAAGCGAGATGCTTGGATTCTCCAACTCCTTTTAAGAAGGTGCTTCGTTGGATGGCCGTGTGTAGCCAAATATCTGTACCCAATAAATCTTTCTGCGCAATGTGAATATGGCAGGTATCCGCATTTTTTTTAATGACGGAGAGGGATTGGTTGTGAGCTGAGGACTCGCCTTCGCGGAGTGGAATGTGGGTATCCTCCAAAAAACGTCCAACAAGTAGAGAACCTTGCATCCCATCCTGAAGAACGGGGTGGATCGCCAAAAGCAATAAACCGCGTTCTGTTGCCAAGACGCCTTCTGTATGTTTGTGTAGTTCTTTGAGCCATCGTGGATTGTGGCTCCAAGGCTCCCTTAGCAACCCGTTTGGCATGGAGGTCGTTTTCCAGATTTGGCCGCCCTGGGTATCCAAAAGAGCCATGAATCTTGATTTGTCATTCAAATTTACAGGGGACACCCAAGTTTGACCTGCTTTCTTCAAACCATTATGAATCCAATGATCGCCCAAGTTAGAAAGCGTGTGCAGTTCTTCCTGTAGCTGTTCCTTTAGATGATTGTTTTGCTCAAGAATTTCCTGATCTTCCAGGGATTGATAAAGCTCCATGGATTGAGAATAGATCCAGTGGGAGAAAACCCACGTAAATCCCATCAGCACCGTAGCCAATGAGAAACAAATGAGTCCTATCCGGGATTTCCCTCCGGTCATGGAGATACTATACCAAAACGGCCGCATCTATGTAAAGATGCGGCCCAGAAAATTTGATCAGAAATTAAGCGGCTGCTTTGGCCTTGGTGACGACTGCGGCAAACGCAGGCGCGTCGGTTACAGCCAAATCCGCCAGAATCTTTCGATTCAGCTTAATCTGTGCTTTGTCCAACAAATGGATAAAGGCAGAATAGCTCAACTCATGTTCTCTCACTGCGCCATTCAAGCGCGTGATCCAGAGGGAACGAAAATCACCTTTTTTGTCGCGGCGGTGTTCATAAGCGTATTGACCTGCATGGGATACCGCATCAATGGCAAGACGCAGATTGCTTTTGCGACGTCCATAATAACCCTTTGCAGCCTTGAATATTTTCTTGCGACGTTCGTGGGATGCAACCCGATTTTTTGCGCGTGGCATGTCTTAATCTCCTTTCAAGCCAAGACAAGCATTCGCTTGACCCGGTATTCTTCAGTTTTCTTGATTACTCCACCTTTGCGCAGATTACGCTTACGCTTGGTGGACATTTTGGCCAGGATATGACGCATTCCAGAACGTTTGAACTTGATCTGTCCAGAACCCGTCACACGGAAGCGCTTCTTGGCGCCACTATGGGTTTTCATCTTCGGCATATAGGTTACCTCGTTAAACTTAGGATGCTGCGGTGGGTTCGGATTCCACCCCGGTTTCATGCTTTTTCGGTGGAGTTTTGCGCGGATTGAAAATTGTGGACATGGTGTTGCCCTCCACCCGGGACTCCATTTCTATATCTCCGACTTCCAACAAATCCAGCTTGGCTTGGTCCAACAAGCGTTTTCCATATTCCGTATGAGCCATTTCGCGGCCGCGGAATTGGACCAGAAGGCGAACCTTCATTCCCCCTTCCAGGAACTCACGAGCTTGTTTGACTCGATAATTGTAGTCGTTGGTGGCTGTTTTGGGGTGGAATTTAATTTCCTTGATCTTTACAATATGTTGCTTCTGTTTTGCCGCTTTGGTTTTTTTTGCTTGCTCAAAACGATATTTCCCATAGTCCATGATCCGGCAGACCGGAGGCTTCGCCATGGGAGAGACTTCAACTAAATCCAATCCGACATCTTTGGCTATTTGCATGGCTCGACGGGTATCCACCACCCCGACTTGGGAGCCGTCTGCGCCAATGACTAGCACCTCGGGGATGCGAATCATTTCATTAATACGGGTACCGTCCGATGGGCGGTTTGGCATGACTCTACCTTTGGGACTATGCAACAAACGAAATCCTCCGGTTATTTCCGGTGTTAATTGGGGAGGCCTAATTTAAAAACTTTTACGAAATCGTCCAAGGACTGCTGGCCTTGATCCCCTTCTTTTCTTTTTCGGACAGAAACGAGGTTGCCCAGGGTTTCCTTTTCTCCAACCACCAGTAAGTATGGAATCTTCTGTTGTTCCCCTTGACGGATCTTATATCCAATTTTTTCGTTGCTGTTGTCCACCTCGGCGCGGATTTCAGCGGCAATCAACTTGCTAAGGACTTGGAGGGCGTAGTCCTGGAATTTTTCGGAAATCGGGAGGACGCGGACCTGGGTCGGGGCGAGCCATAGGGGAAAATCGCCGGCATATTCTTCGATCAGGATGCCGCAGAAACGCTCGATGGAGCCTAGAGCCGCTCGATGCAACATGACCGGATGGTGCTTTTGGTTGTCCTGGCCCACGTAGGTCGCACCCAGGCGCACAGGAAGGTTGAAGTCCACCTGGATGGTTCCGCATTGCCAGTCGCGGCCTAGGCAGTCCTTGAGTACGAATTCAAGTTTGGGGCCGTAAAAGGCGCCTTCGCCAGGATTTAGCTCGGCATCCAACCCTGCCAGCTTGGTTGCCTCTGCAAGAGCCGCTTCAGCCTTGTCCCAGAGGTCGTCGGAACCGATGCGTTTTTCTGGGCGTGTGGAAAATTTGACTTTAGCGACCTGGAAGCCAAAGTCGGCGTAGAGGTCTTTGACTAGGACGCAAAAGTCGCGTACTTCTGGAGCGATTTGTTCTTCGGTGCAGAATATGTGGGCGTCGTCCTGCACAAAACCGCGCACGCGCATTAGGCCATGCATGGTGCCGGCGAGTTCGTTGCGGTGACATTTCCCAAATTCGGCGAGGCGTAGGGGCAGGTCACGCCAGCTCTTGAGACCTTGATTGAAAATTTCGATGTGGCAGGGGCAGTTCATTGGTTTGACTGCCATCTCCTTATCGCCCGCCATGGTTTTGAACATGTTTTCGTTGTACTTGTCGGCGTGTCCCGAACGAATCCACAACGATTTATCCACAATTTCTGGGGTAATGACCTCTTGATATCCACGGGCTAAAATCACCTTGCGAACATGGTTGCGTAACGCATTGTATAGAAAGGCGCCTTTGGGATGCCAGAACACCATACCGGGGCTGTGGTCCTCGAGATGGAAAAGATCGAGATCCTTTCCTAATCGGCGATGGTCGCGCTTTTTTGCCTCTTCTAGGAAGGTCAGGTGTTTCTGTAGACCCTCTTTATCCGCGAAGCAGACTCCGTAGATGCGGGTTAGTTGGTCGGAGTTCTGATCTCCATGCCAGTAAGCGCCGGCCAAGGAAAGAATTTTGAAGGCTTTGAGGCGCCCGGTACTCGGAACATGGGGCCCAGCGCAAAGGTCTTCCCAATTTTTACCGGGTTCACCGTTTGCGTAGAAACTAATGATTTTATCGCCGCGTGCGACGGCTCGTTCGGCGTTGTCACGCTTGTATTTGTCGCCCTCTGTGCGTCGCATTGCCTCTTCTACGGGAACTTCGCAACGGGTAAACGGGCGATCTTCCTTGATGATTTCTGCCATGCGTTTTTCAATGGCTGGAAAATCGTCATCGCTTAAGGGCTTTGGAGAGGCAAGATCGTAATAGAAACCTTCATCTACCGGAGGGCCGTATGCAAGGCGGGTGCCTGGGTACAGATCGCAAACGGCTTCGGCAAGCACATGAGCACAGGAATGGCGTAGTACGTAAAGGGCGTCTGGGTCATCATTGGATGGGGTGATGATACGGAAATCTCCGCCAGTAGTTAGGGGCTGGCTTAGGTCCAAAATTTTGCCGCCGATTTTTATCGCTAGAGCTTTGCGTGCCAGGCTTTGGGAAATCGACTCCGCCACCTGCTGGCCCGTCGTTCCGGCAGGGATTTTGCGTACAGATTTATCTGGAAGGATCAACTCAATTTCTTGCATAAGGACACCTCTTCGGCCCGGGATTGGGTACGGGAATGTAAGGGGGGTGATGGACGATACAAGATTTGAACTTGTGACCCCTACCATGTCAAGGTAGTGCTCTAACCAACTGAGCTAATCGTCCGGGCTGGCGGCGAAATATAGAAAAGGAAAAACGGCGGTCAATTCTATGGCGTTTTGAGGACGCTTTCCATATTATGGTGATGCTAGCTTAAACCTAGAACCCGAGTTGTACATACAGAGTATAAATGCCAGGAGCAGCTAAAGCTGAATTGGCTGATCATCCTGTACTCCCTCCTTTAAGGTGCTAGCTATCGTTGGGTTTATGCCCCCGTGATGCCGTTAGTCAGCCTATGCCGTTCGCTTGGGAGGGGCTGTTTCGCCCCTATTATGGGCCTGCGTTATAGGGCCTGTTTCGCAATTTGATCCGCAATGGATTCAAGGCTGCCTGAGGCGGAGAATGCTTTGGCCATCGTGCCTGTTTTTGTGTCCACGATCCGACCTTCCACCTTGACGTTTCCCCAATTGTTTCCCACGAGAGTGCCCATGAGTACAAATTGAGCCCCCAGTAATTGGCCTACTTCCACGGGATCGGCGATGAGTCCTTGTTGACCCGTGGATTGCTCTTTTACGATTTCATTAAGGCGGGTTCGTTCGACGATTTGATAGGATTCTGTGCGGTGAATTGCTCCGGCAACCATGTCCGCCAGCATTTCCGCTTTGGCTTGGTCGCTATACCAGAAGCGGGGCGTTTTGAAAGGCAGAACCGCTAGCGTAGGGAGAGGCTTGGCTGGGCTTCCGTCACCACAGGCCGCCTTTGAAAGGAGGCTCGCATCTGGACCGATTTGCATCTTTTTGATGGCTGATACAGTGGCGGCATCCACATTGCCTGTTCCGACGGCCTTCGCTAGGGCCGATTGAAGACTGCGGCCCGCGGCGTTCTGAACATCCAGTGCGAGAGAAACCTCCAACATGGCAAAACTGCTTTGATCGGAAAGTCCCTGACTGAATCCCTTTTGTTGGGTGGTGACGGATGCGACTAGTGTCTTTTTGGCTGAAGGGTCATTTTTGAATCCATAGTTCGCTAGTGTATTTCCAATTTCTGTCCGGGCTGCGGCTGATTTTACCCCAGTGGTTTGGATGTTAACGCGGCATTCCTGTGGAGTGATCGTGACATGGAATTCGGCGCGTTTCCGTTCCACGATGTCCATCTGAGCGCGAGTCACCTGCAAATCCGCCATGACCTTCCAGAATTGTTCTCCAGCGCCACGCGGCACATAGGAATCCGGGAAGAAGGTCGCTTGTCCTTGGACATCGGTAATCGCAGTGCGAACGACCTTGCGGTCTGGAGAAACGAGTTTTAGTGGCATCTCAGCGATTGGAACATCGGCGGCTGTCACCTGGACCACCCAGGGTTGCAGGCTCTGTGCCGGGTCGGTGAGGGTTTGATCGGCTCCGGCAGTTGGAGTGATCGCAAGCTTTTTTAAGGCGGTGTTAAAAATCTTATTCAATTGGTCCAGGTTCACCGGGACCGTATCTCCAGGGAGCAATGTCTCCACTGCGGAAAGCAATAGGCGTTCCGACTCAAAGTCGCGGACGCGTTCCTCAATTCGAGAGCGGACGCTTAGGGCGTCGGCCAGCTTATTCGCCTCGGCATCGGTTTTGGCCTGGCTCGCCAGTGTGGTAATGGCCTTTGCCGCCTCGCTCATGTTCAGGCGCTTTTGGGCTGCAAATTTGCTTTTGCTGAGGGCGGCCACGGCGATGAAATTTTTGTCCTTCTGGAAGCGTTTGACGATGTCTGCTCCCTGTAGATCTCCCCGTGAATTCATGGTCGTGCGTGAGTCCAGCCAGCGTTGGACCTCTTCTTGGTTCCCTTTGCGTTTGGAGGCCATGCCGCTTTCCTGATTGACCTTCACCGTGACGGTGATTTGCTTCTGGATTTGCATTACCGCCAGATTATCCGCATCCGCCTGGCTTACGGGCGACGAGCCTACTCCGACAACGTACAGTTGGGGGGGGTAGGCCGGGTCGTTTCCCAGGCTTGTGAGATTTTGTGCTGTGGCCCATGCGGCCAAGGTTATGATGCTGGACAAAATCAGTTTGTGATTCATTCGAGACCCTTGGATGGAGGAAAACCTGGGAAAATAATATGAAAACATACCCTGGGGAAACAGGGGCGATGTGCGCGGATTCATCCGACTCGAAAACAGTTTTCCTATTTTGTGAAATGGTATGGAAATCGCCATTCTCGTGTTCGATCAGATGACCGCGTTGGATGCCATTGGACCGTTCGACGTGCTGAAATTTTTGCCTGGAGCCAAGGTGCATTTGGTGTCCGCCTTTCCTGGCCCCATTACGTTGAATGGAAGTACCACAGCCCTTCTACCGCAAAATGCGAGGGATGCTTTTCCTCATCCCGATGTCCTTGTCGTTCCAGGGGGGCCCGGAATTTCCAAATTGATGGAAGATCAGAACCTACTGGACTGGATTGCGAAAGTTCATGAAATTACCCAGTGGACCACTGCAGTATGTACGGGCTCTCTCTTGTTGGGCAAGGCTGGACTCCTGCAGGGGAAGCGCGCCACCTCCCACTGGATGGCTTTAGAAAAATTACGTGGTTTGGGTGCCCAGCCTGTGCAGGATCGGGTAGTTCGCGATGGGAAACTCATCACCGCTGCCGGGGTATCCGCAGGGATTGACATGGCTCTTTCTCTTGCCGGATTGCTTTGCGGAGATACCGTTGCGCAGACGATTCAGCTTGCCATTGAGTATGATCCACAGCCTCCTTATCAGGCGGGGTCCCCCCAGAAAGCTCCAGCCCAGATTCGGGATTCACTGCTCGCTAAAGTAGAAGCCTGTTCTTGAATTTTCAGTCACAACAAAATCGGCAGAGAACAACCATGCAAAACCAATTTGACCAGAATGCCGCCAACTGGGACGCAAAAGCGTACCGAGTGGATCGCGCCAGAATCATTGCACAAAAGATTCTTGCCCGCATCCCTGTTCAACCCCATTTTCGAATGATGGATTTTGGGTGTGGCACGGGATTACTGGGATTCCATTTTGTGGACAAGGCTCGCGAGGTGGTCTTTGCGGACACGTCGCAGGGAATGTTGGAACAGGTCATTCACAAAGCGGACAAAATGGGGGTGCATAACATCCAGGCCCTCAATTTGTCCTCCCAGGAACCCGATGGAGAGTACGACCTCATCGTCTCTCTTTTAGCCCTGCATCACGTGGAGGATCATGAACAAGCAATTCGTGACTTGACACCGTTGCTCACGCCAGGAGGCGTTCTTGCTTTTTGCGACTTGGATAACGAGGATGGTTCTTTCCATGGCGATACATTGGTCCCGCACAACGGTTTTGATCGCTCGGAGATTATGTCCATCTACCGCTCCTGTGGGCTTACCGCGATCCAGGCGACGACGGCTTTTGTGGACAAAGGGAAAAATGTTGGCCGGGCATACCCCATGTTCTTGATCCAGGGGGTCCGTCCCCAATGATTTCGCGTGACGGTTCGTGGCTTTTTTTGATTCCTTGTTTCCTTTTTCTTTCCTGCTCGGGCAACGGCGGTTCTGCATTCGTGGAAGACAAAAATTCGGATCAGGAACTCCTTTTTTCAAAGCGGGACGCTCTTACGCTGGTCGTTAATCCCGGCACGGCATACTCTCGGGAATATTTGGAAGAGAAGTTGGGACGAGGCCTCAAGTATTCGGTATCTTTTGCTGCAGGGCTTGGGGATACCATCCTCCTTCAAATATCGCTAATTGACCAGCATTGCCATGCACCACATACGCCCGTGCAAATCCAGCAGCAGTTCCAGAGTCGAGCCCACGGAGACTCGCTTTGGATTGAGTATCGGTATGAGAGACCTACGGGGTTGATTGGGTTGTTTACCCGGCGGAAAACTGATAATTGTCCCATGGGAGAAAATCTCATCATCGACAGTGTGGCGGTCCAGGTCGATACGGATAAGGCTCTTCAGGTTGTTTGCCCTTGGTCAGTGGGAGGAAATTCCCATGTTTCAATTCCGCAAAGCCAATTGTGATGACATCCCGCGCATTATGGATTTGCTGCGCCAGTTAAATCCAGAGGATGAAATATTGGACTTGGAGGCCATGCAGCGGACCTGTAAAGATATCCAACGTTTTCCAGCGATGGGAAAATTGCGTTTGACTGCCGGCTTTGAATTTACAGTTGCCCTTTAGCTCCGAGATTCTAACACTTGGGTGTGGATTTCTCCTCGAGCCAGACGGATTCGGAGTTCCATTCCAACTTGGGTTTGCGCTGCGGAACGAAGGACTTTTCCATCGGGTCCCGTGGCAATGGAATAGCCTTGCCGCAGAATGCGTGCGGGGTCTGCGGCCCGAATTCGTTCCCCTAGGATGTCTAGGCGTAACGATGTTTGGCCGAGAAGGGCTGTGCTGGTTTGGGAAATGCGGTCCTGCCAAGGCCGCAGAGAAAGTTTTGCCATACTGAGAATTTTGGAGGACCCTTGACGAAGACCGATCCGATTTCGAAGCTGCCTCGCCTGTTCCTGTTCCAGCCGCAGGCGTAGGGATTTTTGCAGGGATCTGGAAAAAGCGTTTTCGCGTTCTAATTCCCGGGTGATTCGTCCCGGTAGACCTCGTTGCAATTTTTGTTGCGCCACGAGGATTCGCCCACTTTCGCGTTCTACGCGAAGACGGGCTAAACGAACGATTTCCTGGGCACGTTCTTGGGCCAGGGTCCAAGCATCTTCCACACAGGCGATGATGAATTTGGCGCAGTCGGTTGGGGTGATGCAGGCCTTCCAGGCGACCAGATCCATGAGGCTCTGGTCTACTTCGTGGCCTATACCGGTGAGGACAGGAACTGGACAAAGAGCCACCGCCCGGCACAGGGCCTCACTGTCGAAATAGTTCAAATCGGTCTTAGAACCGCCGCCACGCACGATGCATAGAACATCCAGATTGGGGGCTTGCAGCAGATTCCCCATCGCTTCCAGAATGGTCCCTTCGGATTCATTCCCTTGCATCCGTGCCCAAGCCGGAATGACCTCAAACGCAAATCCAGAGGTGGCGAGGGTTGTGACAAAATCATGGTAGGCCGCGCTGCCTGGTGCGGTGACTAGCCCGATTCGCAGCGGAAGCAAAGGCATAGAAAGCTTGCGGTTGCGCTCCCGCAGATCCTCTTGTTCCAAGCGACGTAAAATCGCCTGGCGGGTCAGCGCGAGTTCGCCCAACGTGTGTACGGGGTCGATATCCAACACCTTGGCCTGAAATTTCCCTTGCGGAATATAAAAGTCAGCCTGTAGCAGCAGGGACACCTTCAGCTCGGTAGAAAGGGCAAACGGCTGCGGCAGACGTGCGAGCCGCTGATTGAAAGCCTCCAATTCCTGAGCATAGAGATACAGAGAAAGCGACGCGATGGGGCGGACATCATTCTCCGCATATTCGGAAAGCGACAAGTAGCAGAGGCGTCCGCGCACCGTTAATTGGGAAATCACTCCATGCACCCACACCGGGGGAATTTTTTCCGTCACTAGGCGTTTCACACTTTGCAGATAACGGCTGACCGGAAAGGATTTCGGAGAGGAGTCCATGGGGGAAATTCGTGAGGGCGTCAGGGCTTTCCGGGCTTCTGTAAGGCCAAAACTTGCTGCACGAATTCGCCAACTTCCTTAAATTCGCGGTATACGGAAGCAAAGCGGACGTAGGCGACGGGGTCAAGATGACGCAGGGAATCCATGACCAGATTGCCGATTTGATCGTAGCGCACTTCCTGGCTGTCGGAGTTCATTAGCTTGTTCTCGATGTCGTTGACGATGTCGTCAATCGTCTGACGGGGAATCGGACGCTTTTTGCAAGCGGTAAGAATTCCAGAGAGCAATTTCTCCCGCGCAAAAGGCTCCCGCGTGTCATCGCGCTTGATGACTGTTAGGGGGACCATTTCCACATATTCATAGGTGGTGAAGCGGCGTCCGCAACCTAGACACTCACGTCGGCGACGAATGGCGGAACCGCTGGAACGGGAATCGACGACCTTGTCTTCGCCGTGTTTGCAGAAAGGGCAGATCATGATACGGCTATCCTCAAGGAACAAAACTTCAACAAGAGAAGCTGGATGGAATATAATTTATGTCGCCATGGCATTCCAACATTCTCAGTGTCGAAAACTCTCTCGATCCAAATCTTGCGGAAATCTTTCGGTCTTTCTTGTTATACTTGGCGGCGATGGCAAGCACAAAGACGTTGAAAGCAAAGGGAAAAACTGGCGACTCGGGTCTTACCCTGATTATCGCGGAAAAACCTAGTGTAGCCGGAGACCTAGTCAAGGCGCTGGGTGGAAAATTCACCAAAGAGAAAACCCACTATGAGGGCGGAGAATATCTCGTTTCCTGGGCTCTGGGTCACTTGGTGACCATCGCGGACCCTGGGGAGATGGATGAGCGTAACAAGGCCTGGAGCCTTACGACGTTGCCAATTCTGCCTCAAAAATTTGAATTGAAGCCCATTGCGGATTCCAAGGCGCAGCTTTCTGCTTTGGGGCGTCTCATCCGCCGCAAGGACGTTACCCGCATCATCAATGCTTGTGATGCTGGCCGTGAAGGGGAGCTGATTTTTCACTATATCCTGGAGCACGAACAGGGAAAATCCGGTCTACAGGGCAAAGTGATCCAGCGCCTCTGGATGCAGAGTATGACTCGGAGCGCTATTCTGGATGCTCTTTCCAAATTGCGCAATCATGCCGAGATGGACAATTTGCGCGCCGCCGCTCTCAGTCGTTCCGAGGCCGATTGGCTTGTTGGCATCAACAGCTCACGTGGCCTAACTGCTTATAATAGTGGCCTGGGAACCGGAGGGCAGCGTCGGGGCTTTCGTCTGACTCCATGTGGTCGGGTGCAGACACCGACCCTGACCTTGATCGTCAAACGCGAACAGGATCGCCTCTCCTTTGTGCCTCGTGATTTTTGGACCCTGCAAGCGCTATTCCAGGCGGGCAACTCCAGTTGGGAAGGACGTTGGTTCGACCCCCAGTTTAAAAAAGAGGATAGCCAAGACGCAAAGGACAACGCGAGTCGTATTTGGGACAAAGCCCAGGCGGAAACGATTGTCACCAAATGCCAGGGAAAAGACGCCTCGGTAGAGGAAACCTCTAAACCCGTCTTTAACAAATGTCCCCCTTTGTATGATTTGACAAGCCTCCAGCGTGAGGCCAATGGGCGATTTGGCTTTTCCGCGAAGACCACCCTGCAGATTGCTCAAGCGCTCTACGAAAGGCACAAACTCACCACATACCCCCGTACTGATTCCAAATTTCTTCCAGAAGATTATGTCGATCAGGTCAAAACCGTGCTGGGAACATTGGAGGGCTCTGTGGGGCAACATGCGCAAACCGCGTTGCGCAAGGGGTGGGTTAAACAGGACAAACGCGTGTTCGATAACGCGAAGATTTCCGATCACCATGCGATTATCCCTACGGGCAATGACGCCAGAACCGAGCTGAGTGAGGCGGAATCCAAGGTCTACCAACTGATCTGTCAGCGCTTTGTGGCGATTTTTTTCCCCGCGGCGCAATTCCAGCAGACCGTGCGCATCGCCACCGTAGAAGACGAAACCTTTCGCACTGAGGGCAAGGTGCTGGTAGAGCCCGGTTGGCGTGCTGTCTATGGTAAGGAGGCGGACGAAGAGCTCGTGCTGGCACCGCTTCCTCCCAATACTCCGGCCCGCAACCAAGCCATCGAAATCCTGGGCGACCAGACCCGTCCTCCGGCTCGTTACACGGAATCTTCGCTTCTCTCCATCATGGAAAGTGCGGGGAAACTCATCGAGGACGACGAGCTGCGCGATGCGATGAAAGATCGCGGTTTGGGAACCCCGGCAACACGCGCGGCAGTAATCGAGGGATTGATCTCCGATAAATACCTGATACGCGAGGGCAAAGAACTGGTGCCCACCGCTAAGGCTTTTGACCTGATTCGTCTCACGGGAGCCATGCAAATTGAGGATCTCACTAGCCCGGAACTCACCGGTGAATGGGAACACAAACTCGGTCTGATGGAACGGGGGCAGTACACGCGCGACAAATTTATGCATGAAATTGTGGACCTTACTCGGCGCGTGGTGGACCGCATCAAAAATTTCAAGGAAGATGACACCCGGCAGGAAGCCTCCTTCTCTCTGGCGGATGGCCGCAAGGTAACGGAAACCGTTACGGCCTATGAAACTGAGGATGGAATCCTGGTGCGGAAATTGCTGGGGGGGCGCCTTATGGACCCCACTGAGGTCAAGGACTTGCTAGACAAGGGACGCATTGGTCCTCTTACCGGATTTCGCTCGAAACGCGGCAAGGAGTTTGTGGCAAGCTTGGTGATTAACTCCAAGGGGGCGGTTGAATTTGAGTTCGCCTCGGACGCTGGTATGGGAGAAAACGGTCAGGCTTTTGACGTGAATTCCGCCACCCCACTCGGCAATTCTCCGATCGATCAGAGCCCGGTTTTCGATGTGGGGAGCGCCTATGCATCCGCTTCCGCCTTGTCTGGTGAAAAGACCGGTTTACGCATCTCCAAGGTGATTTTGGGCCGCACCCTGTCCCCCAACGATATTACTCGGATGCTGCATGGTGAATCCACCGAATTACTTAAGGATTTTGTCTCTTCGCGGACGCGCAAGAAATTCGATGCCAAACTGAAACTATCCAAAGTGGGGAAAATTGAATTTGAGTTCCCTCCACGGGAACCCAAAGCAGGTGGACGCCGCTGGGGCAAGCCCAAAGTTCCGAAAAAAGACGACAACGGGTGATGCCCAACACGCCTTTTCCCCTATATGGGTGCTTCAGCGTCCCTGCTCGATGCGTTGCCGATGCAGATGAAAGTCACCTGGCCTATCACGCAAGATCCTTGATGTTTTCCGTTGACAGAATTCTAACGATTAGCTTAATTTCGCGAGTGTGTGGGAACTCCACTTTTTCAGAGTCCGTGGTCAGCCGGCCAAAAAAACGAGTGGATGTCCCTAAAATCTTGGTATAATCTGAGAGTATTGGTCGAGGCTGATGAGTAATCAAAACGAAGCCATGTATTTTCGGGACCTAAATCGGTACCCGACATTGACCCCTTCAGAAGAACAGGCCCTGTTGGCGATATTGAAAGACGATGGTCGCCGCAGTATTCACCGTGCTGCGTTACAACGCCTAATCCGCGGTAACTTGCGCTTTGTGGTGAGTGTTGCTCGCAAATACCAGGGGCGAGGTCTTACCCTTCTGGATTTGATCAATGAGGGCAATTTGGGCCTTTTCAAAGCGGCTCGCCGTTTTGACCAGGAAAAAGACGTAAAGTTCATTTCCTATGCGGTGTGGTGGATTCGCCAATCCATCCAAAAAGCGTTGTTCGAGCAGGTTGGCTCCGTGCGCATCCCGCCCAACAAGCTGGCGTTGGTGAATCGCTTCAAGCGCGCTTTGGTGGAAAATCATGGGGACTACGAAAAGACGATCTCCCTGCCAGAGTTCCAGCCCTTTGAACGCGATATCGTTGAAGTCATGGAAAAGATCGTGGATGTGTCTCTGGATGCGCCCATTGGCGACGATTCCTCCAGCCTGGATTCCGTGTCTACTCTGATGGATGTTCTTGGCTCGGATGGTGACCAGGAACAGGAATACGAACGCACTGAGTTGCGCGGCGCCATTAACGAGGCGCTTTCTGTTTTGCCGGAACGCGAAGAGGAAATTTTGCGTATGTTCTATGGCCTGGGGACAGTGGAGGACACAACCCTCAAGGATATCGGCGAAGACCTAAAGCTTTCCCGTGAGCGCGTCCGTCAGATCAAAAACAAGACTTTGCGCAAGCTACAGAAGTCCAAGGAAAACAAGGACAAGCTAAACGACTTCCTCCGGGGGTGAGGGCATGCCCCGGGCCCCATTTCCCACTCATTGGAAAAACCGCGTTGATGCGCGTAAGGTGTCTTTTTATGCCTTGGCATTGATTCTCGGTGGGCTCATCACCATTGGGATGTATAACTTGGGACGCCTCCTCGGTCCTCAGCGCATCGAAGTGGGGGACATTCCTTTTGGTCTTCCCCCTGGCTCCTCCTTAACCATTGAGAGCGGAAAGGAAAAAAAATATCCAGATCCTCCGGTTGCGAGTTTGGCGGATTTGCAGCGGGCCGATGAGCTTTTGCGGCAAGGAGATTGGCGCCAAGCGTTGGTGACTTACCAAGCCATGCAAATGCAGTTTCCTTCTTATCACCGTATTTTAGTCGGACTGGGTAAAACCCTGCTGGCGGCAGATGCATGGAATGACGATTTGGCCACTCAGTGGCAGTCTCTTCTGGCGCAATTTGACAAGTTGGATCCTGGGGACCCTGATGCGCTTTGGTTACGGGGGATGCTCGCGGAAAAACAGGGGCAATCCACCGTGGCATTGCAATTCCTCGAAGAGGCTGTGCTGAAGGCTCCTGGGCATGTCGAACCGCATCTGAGCCTCGCTCGGGCGTTGTTCCGGGGAAATCAGTTTCTGGGAGCGCAAACAGAAGCGAGGACGGGGATTACTTTGACCCATGGTTCCGATGGACGTTTTTACGCGATGCTCGCTTGGGCCTATCATGGCGCAGGCAATTTGGATAGCTGTGGACAGGTGGTGGAATATGGGCTGAGCCGTTTTCCTGGAGAAACGGCTTTGCTGACGCTTGAGGGTTATCTGAAGGAGTATCAGGGCAAATTTGATCAGGCGGAAGCACATTATCGCCGGGCTCTTGCGATCAATGGGCAGGATTCTTTGGCAAAAGAGGCGCTGGCCTCTCTGGGGGAAAAGTCACCTCCAGGCGTCCGCAATGTTGAGGGCTCGGTGACGCCGCGTAGTCAGGCCCAGGTGGCGATTGATATTTTGGAACCGCTAGTAAATCTTTATCCAGAAAATATGCCCCTGCGCGATGCTTTGGGACAGGCGTATCTCAAGGCGCGTCAATTTGATCTGGCTCGAGATCAATTTGAGTCCATTCAGGACCGCGATTCGGAATATCCAGACATTCAGCTTCGCATTCAGGAAGCCAAGGCTGTGGTGCGTGAACCGGCCTCCGCGGCCTTATCTCAGGAATTGCGCAGAACGACAGACTCCTTACGGAGCGTGAAGTCTGAAGAACGTACCTTTTCGGAACGCCTGGGGCACTATTTAGTGCGCTGGGGAGCAAGCCCCAAGGAATTTTTTGCTCGTTATTCTGTCGAGGATTTCAAACGAATCGATAGTCTGGTCTGGCAGGAAAAGAAATGGGAACCGCCGTTCCTTTACACCAGTACGATTGTCTTTTCGAAGGATCGGGGCTTAACGGCTGTTCATGTCACCGCCAGGGATACCTCTTTTCATCCCGGTCGCCCAGGGACGGTGTTTGATCTTTTTGGACGCCTTTTAGCCCAGAATAGCCGTATTTCGGGCATTGGAGTTTCCACGGGCGACTCGCAGTGCGACACCCTGTCCTTCCAGGCGGTGGTATGGGAAAGTCCAGATAATTTTGAAATCATGGCGCAGTTCAGCAACCGCCGTTACGAGGTTCGTTTATTACGCTTGGACCGCAGCCAGTTTGAGACCATGCCCCGCCTGTGTGCTCACATGGCCAGTTTGAAAAAATACTGAGGCATCATGAAGGCCTATCTGGTGCAGCTCGACATCCAATGGCGTGATAAACATGCCAATTTCGTTTGTGTGCGGAAATTATTGGCTGGTCGGGTGCTGCCTGGCTCTCTTGTCGTTTTGCCCGAAATGTTTGCGACCGGTTTTGATGTGGAGTTCGGTGGACTTGTGGAGGGTTCGCCAGGGCAACTCGCGGAAACGGGTGATTTCCTGTCCGCATTGGCTCGGGAACTGCAATGTGTGATCCAGGGCTCTGGCATTACCCCGGCTCCTGATGGGCGTCGGCAAAATTTGGTTGTGGCCTATGGCCCAGAGGGAAACGTCCTGGGAAAATTCCAGAAATTACACCCCTTTACCTACGGCGGAGAGCACAAACGTTTTGAGGCTGGGCGAGACATCCTGCTCTATCCTGCCGGAGATGCTCAGGTGGCTCCCTTCATTTGCTATGACTTGCGCTTTCCCGAGGCGTTTCGCCATGCTGTACGCGCCGGAGCCCAGATTTTTACAGTGCCAGCGAATTGGCCTAGCCCCAAGCAGGCGCACTGGCTTCCCTTGTTGCAGGCTCGTGCTATTGAAAACCAGTGTTTTGTTTTGGGGGTCAATCGTGCTGGGCGAGACAAATTTTTGGAGTATAAGGGAGAAAGTGCTGTCTTCGGACCTCAGGGGGAAAGGATCGCGCTAGCAGGTCCAGAGGAGCGTGTTCTGGAGGCGGATTTGGACTTGGAAAATTTGAAACGATGGCGCAAAACCTTTCCGGCCTTAGGGGATATTCACAGCGAACTTTTGGGCCATGGCGTTTCTTTTTTTAAACCTAACGGCAGTAGCTGACCCGGTCGATTTTTATGTTCCACATCCTGTGGCTTGGTGAGGCATAAAAATTCCTCTTCCAACTGACCCTGTTTGTCGCCGGTCAGTTGGATGATATCTCCGTTCTGATATGCCCGTTCAGCTTTAGCTGCTACTGACACATATCCTCTTTGTGATCAACTGCGGGATCTAGGATAATCTTCTGGGAAAAATTCAGTGCCACTAGTTTTCTACTTTTAAGCAGAAATCTGAGAAGAGAGGTTTGCATGCTGATCCCTACCATTATTGAAAACACTGGACGCGGTGAACGCGTCTACGATATTTATTCCCGTCTGTTGAAAGAGCGTATTATTTTTCTCGGGGAACCGATCAATGATCAGGTCGCCAACAATGTCATGGCCCAGATGATTTTTTTGGAATATGAAAACCCCGAAAAAGACATCATCGTTTACATCAACAGCCCAGGGGGGTACGTTTCAGCGGGGATGGCGATTTACGACACCATGCAGCATATTCGTCCCGATGTGGTCACTATCTGTATCGGTTCTGCGATTTCCATGGCGGCGGTCCTTTTGGCCGCGGGCACAAAGGGAAAACGCTACGCGTTGCCTCACTCCAAAGTGATGCTTCATCAACCCATGGGCGCGGCTACTGGCCAATCCTCGGACATTCAAATTCACGCCAAGGAAATTGTTCGCTCTCGTGACCAGTTGGCGGAAATCGTTGCGAAACACACGGGCAAGACCGTCCCCGAGGTGCGCGAAAAGACGGACCGTGATTTTTATATGGGGCCTCAGGAGGCCTTGGATTTCGGAATCGTGGATGAAATTTTTCAGCCGCGCAAGGGCGCAAAGTAAGAGGCATTCATGTACCGTACAGGAAAGAACCACCCTCGGATTACTTGTTCCTTCTGCGGCAAAGGCCCGGAACAGGTCGCGAAGATTTTGACTGGCCCTGGGGTCCACATCTGCAATGAATGTGTACAGATGTGCTACAAAATCATGGTAGAGGAATTGGCTAAGGATTCGAAGGCGAACGAAACCGCCGGAACTTCTGTCGTGCCTCAGCAGCCCGATCTTCCCACACCCGCCCAGATCAAGGCTCACTTGGATGAGTATGTGGTCGGTCAGGACTCGGCGAAAGTGGCTTTGTCTGTTTCCGTCTACAATCATTATAAGCGCCTTCGTCAACCTAAGGAAGTGGGGACTGTGGAGGTGGAAAAATCCAACCTCTTGTTGATTGGCCCAACGGGATCTGGGAAAACGTTACTCGCTCAGACCATGGCTCGGTTTTTGAATGTTCCCTTTACCATTGTAGACGCTACCGTGCTGACTGAAGCGGGTTACGTGGGTGAAGACGTGGAAAGCATTTTGGTCCGTCTGTTGCAGGCGGCGGACTATAATGTCCAGCGCGCAGAGCAAGGTATTATTTTTGTGGACGAGATGGATAAAATTGCCCGCAAAACGGCGAACCCATCGATTACTCGTGACGTTTCTGGCGAAGGGGTGCAACAGGGCCTGCTGAAGATCCTTGAAGGTACGGTGGCAGCGGTGCCTCCTAAGGGGGGGCGTAAACATCCAGAGCAGAATTTGGTGCATATCAACACCCGCAATATTTTGTTCATCTGTGGCGGTGCTTTTGAAACCCTGGATCGCGTTGTTATGAGGCGCATCAATCGCGGCGGTATGGGCTTTGGCGCGGATATCCATTCCGGCCGGGAAATCGCTATGGGAGAACTTTTCCGTCAGTGTGAGCCCGATGATCTGATTCAGTTCGGCTTGATTCCTGAATTGGTTGGACGTTTGCCTGTCGTGGTGGGACTGGATGAATTGGATGAGGCGGCGCTACTCAATATTTTGAATCGTCCCCGCAATGCCTTGACAAAACAGTATGCGCGTTTATTTGAGATGGAAGGGATTACGTTGAAATTCACAGATGATGCCCTACAGGCTATTGTTCGGCAGACTCTGGACCGCAAGACTGGAGCCCGTGGCCTCCGTAGCGTCATGGAGCGCGTGCTGCAAAAGCCCATGTATGACCTACCAGGGCAAAAAGATATCCAGGAATTTGTGGTGACAGCGGAAATGGTGGATCAGGCAATGCTTCCTGAACCGGCCCCGCTTACTCTGCGTAGCAAAGTCGCATGAGCGAGACATTGCATGCCGACAATAGCGGTTCTAGGGCCCTGATGCTTGATTTTCAGGGCCGTTATGCCGTAATTCCACTACGAGAAACCGCCGTATATCCAGGAACAGCGACCCCGCTTTTACTGGGCCGGGAGGCTTCTTTGCGAGCAATGGAACATGCTCGTACCCAAGACGAGCAACTGGTGCTTCTTTTGCTGCAACGCGACTTGGATGCCGATGAGCTGAAAGTTCCAGAAGACTTGTATGACGTTGGCCTGGTGGCTCGTATACAGAGCTTTACCTATTTGCCGAATGGATATGTCAAGATTTTGGTGGAAGGAATTCTCCCGGCATGTAGCAAAGATCTCTCCTTAAAAGACGGTTTCTGGACAGCGCACATTAAAGCACATCCCTTCCGTTTGCCTGCGGATAAAGAGTCTCAGGCACAACGCAAACGGCTGCTTGAACGATTCAAGGAATACGCCACCTCGCATAATGTTCCAGGAGAGATCCTGTTAAATCTTGACGGTATGCCTCATCCGGTGGATGTCCTTCAGGTTGTTGCGCCTTATGTGCAAATGTCGCTGCCTGACGTTCAGAAATATTTGGAATGCTCTTCGCTCTCTGAGGCGGTATCGTGTCTCCTTTCTGGGATGGGTGCAGCAAACGAGATGCAGGACTTGCGGCAACGAGTGGAGCAGGATGTTCGCTATCGAATGCAACAGAATCAGCGCGAATGGTTTATTCATGAACAAATTCGTTTGTTGCAGGAAGAACTGGAAAATCCAGAGCTCACCAACGCGGATCATGCTTCCATTGATAAACGGATTCGTAGCCATAAATTACCACCAGCCGTAGAGGCCAAGGCTCGTGAGGAACTTTCTCGTTTGGGAAATTTGCACCCTTCAACGCCAGAATATGCGGTGGTGCGCAATTATTTGGATACGCTTCTTTCTGTGCCCTTTGGTGATTATACGGCAGATAACCTGGATTTGAATCGCGTACGCCGGGAATTGGAAGCACATCACTACGGATTGGAAAAGGTGAAGGAGCGTGTCCTGGAACATGTGGCAGTCCTGAAACTTTCCCCTGGCGAAAATCGGAGCCCTATTTTATGTCTGGTCGGACCTCCTGGGGTGGGAAAAACATCCCTCGCAAAATCAATTGCGGAATCCTTGGGGAGGAATTTTGTCCGTATTACCTTGGGCGGTGTGCGCGACGAGGCGGAGATTCGAGGCCATCGACGTACGTACATTGGGTCTATGCCTGGGCGTATTATTCAAGCGTTACGCAAAGCGAAATCCATGAACCCGCTTCTGCTGCTCGATGAAATGGATAAGATGTCTAGCGACTTCCGTGGAGATCCAGCCAGTGCGTTACTGGAGGTGCTTGATCCAGAGCAGAATCAGGAATTTCAGGACCATTATTTGGAATTGGGGATCGACTTGTCGCGAGTTCTTTTTGTCGCAACCGCCAATGTGGAGGAAGGAATTCCTGGCCCCTTGCTTGACCGTATGGAGGTGGTTCGAATCAGTGGTTATCATCGCCATGAAAAACATGAGATTGTGCAGCGGCATCTCTTAGCGAAGGTAGCCCAGCGCAATGGGCTGTCCATTCCTCGGCAACTACAGGTCTCTCCTGAGACCTTGGATGTGATTCTGGATGAATACACTCGAGAGGCGGGGGTGCGTGACCTGGAGCGCCAATTGGATCACCTCTGCCGCAAGCGTGCCTGGGAAATTATTTCCAAAAAGAAGCATCGCTCCTCCATTCAGCCGAAGGCGGTTGCTCAATATCTCGGCGTACCTCCGTATCGCTGCAATGAGTTGGAACGCAAGGCGTTACCCGGGGTTGTGACGGGGTTGGCTTATACCCCGGTTGGGGGCGAAATTTTACAGATTGAGTGCGTCTTACTCTCTGGGAAGGGGCGTTTGGATCTCACCGGTAAGCTTGGCGATGTGATGAAAGAATCGGCGCATATTGCGTTGACTCTGGTGCGACAGAGGGCCCTTCAGTTCGGAGTGGACCCCGAAATTTTTCGTAAAACCGATATTCATATTCACGTTCCAGAAGGTGCTGTTCCCAAGGATGGGCCTTCGGCGGGAATCGCTCTTACCTTGGCTTTGTTAAGCGCATTTACTCGTCAGACCGTCCCCCCTGTGGTGGCGTTTACGGGAGAAGTTTCTCTAACAGGACGATTACACGCGATCGGCGGTCTTACCGAAAAATCCATTGCCGCATTGCAGGCCGGGGTGAAGACCATTCACATTCCGTTGGACAATCGGCGCCAGCTTTCAGAACTTCCCGACGCTGTTCGTCAAGGGCTCACCATTCAGACTCACTCACACATCGATCAGGTGATCTCTTTGCTGTTTCAGAAAAAAGGCAAATGAGCCGCTAACGTCTGCCGTGCAGATGTTACCCCAGAGTAAAGGTCTCGTAGTGAATCACCCGATTTTGTACCCCTAGGGCGTGCAGAGCTTGGATCACCGTTTGTCGGACCTTGGACGACGAACAGAGGAAATAGGAAAACGAGCGTGGATCTGGAATCTCATGTTGGAAAAACGTTTTCCCAAAACGAGGCCCTGGTGGGTTTGAGGTCAGGATGCGCAGGTGTACATTGGGGAGGTCTCGGGGAATAGCCTCAAGGCGTTCCCGTTCGGGGAGCCCTTCCAAATCGTGGACCGCAAGGAAAAAGAGAATCGGACGAGACTCTCTTGACTCCTGCAAAGATTTGAGAATACTGATACAGGGGACCATGCCGATTCCTGATGCAATGAAGCAAAGAGGGCTTTCTCCTCGTGGATAAAAATTACCGTAGCCACCATTTAGGCTGACCTGACTTCCCGGGGGAAGATGCTCCAGATCCTTGGTGAAGTCGCCCAAGGCGCGGATGGCGAGAGTGATCACCGGTTCTTGAGGCGTGGAGAGAATGGAAAACGGATGCTCTTCCATTTTATGCGATGGAAGTTTGACGCGTAGAAAGGCGAATTGCCCACTGCGGAAATGAAAGCTTCGATGCGGGTGCAAATACAAGACGACAATGTCTCGCCGCCGTTCAGTGCGGATCACGGTGGCCTTGGTGCGGAACAGACCAACGCGTGCTATGAGGTGCCCCGCCAAAGCGGAGAGATAGAGAGCTAGATAGAAAATTGCTGACCATGGAGGAACTTGGGAGAACAGATCGGCTTGTGCGACATGCAACAAAATCAGCACAGTAGCGAAGATCAGAATGAAGGAATGAATTTTTTTGGATCGGTCGTAGGAAAGGGAGCCTAGCCAAGAATGGACAAGATGGCGGAAGGCCCTAAAGCCAGGAATTGGGACCCAGAGCACCGCCAAAAAAAGGAGTACCGCCATCATTGCCAGCAGGGACCAGGAAACGAGGTCAATCCATTTCCCCATCAGAATTTTATAGGTCACGTGGAAACTCAGCGCCAAGGCAATTCCCGCGCTAGCTAAGATATGAAGACGAACCCGCGCATCGTAAGGAACCAATCGCTGAAACCAGGGAATTTTGGAGGCCAGAAGAACATTGGCAAGGACCCAATGAAATAAAAGAATGGAGGACGAATAGTTGACCGCGTCCGAAACGTTGTAGGCCGCCCGTCCTTGCAGAAAGGCAAAGATCTGAACGGCAGGCAAAACGCCATACAAAAACAAAATGATCGGCATAGGATTGTCAGGGACGGGTCTGTATCCAATGAATGACGCGTTTTGTCCACTCCAGATGCATCTCGTATTCTGGACTGTTTTTCCCACCGAACAGAGCAGACAAGCCTTTGCCTTTCCAGGTAGAGGCGGCTGCAATTCCATCGATTCCCAATGTTGCCGGAGATGCGGTAAGGCTTTCCACTTTCACATCCTTACTCCCGGTGCGGAGGGAAATCAAGAGAAGATCGGATTTTTGAGCCCAGGCGTTGATGAACTCTGCGAGTTTGCGGTCGATGCCTGCTGGGATTCCTGTGTTGAGGATTAGGATTGCTTTGTAAAGGCCCGGTTTGATTGTGGATCCATCAGAAACAGGAACCAGCTTAAGGTCTTGCCCTGTTTGTTGCATCTGCTTTTCCAGAAAGTGAATGGTTTCTGAATTTACTGGGGTGTTCCCGTTGAAAAGGATGGCGATCTGTGCCGCTGCTGCCGGAAATGCCGTGCAGCAAAAAACGAAGAATAGGAAGCATTTTTTGAACATAGGTTCTCCTAAAAGACGATTTTCCAAGTAACTGATAAACACATGAGTGCCGCTCCGGTCCCTCCGACAACCTTGTGTGCTCCGCCGGGTGCGAGGAATGGAGTGATGACCATCATGGAGCCCCCGAGAACTCCAAGGATGGCATGCATGTTGTTGGAACTGGAACCTTGTTGTGGACCAATTTCGTTATGATGGGCTGCAAATCCCCCAGCCATAGAAATTGCGGCAAAACCCGCTGCTGTGTAGCCCATGATTTCATGGGCGTCGGATTCGGCAATAAAAGGTGCGGAAAGTGCCGTGGCTAACCCGAGTAGTGCTGCGGCAAAGCCCGTAATGTTGTGAGCCTGGCTTAGAGTCTCATTGCGTTCTACGGGGGCTGGTGCGTCTACTAGTATAGGAGAGCTATTTTGTTCCTCAACAATGGTTGGTGTGAGATCCAATGGAATTGTTTGTGCGAATGTGCTGGTGGCAAGGACAATCATGGCTAATCGTTTCAACATTTTCCCTCCCGGTAATGGAACAGGCCCTCATCATCCCATATTCTGGCGTTTCCGTCAAGAGGAGGACTGCAGTCTGTGAAGTAGCAAGTCCACCAGGGACGAATCCGCGCCAAAGGGGCTGAAAATTTCCACTTCAAATTTTGGAAAACGAGTTTGAATCTCCCGGACTTGATTGGGGATGTCTCGGGAGACATGAAGCCCGTTAGCGAGGAAGCAGGGGAACAGGGCGATACGGTGAAAACCATGCTGTATAAGGTCTTCACAAACGATTGAAAGCTGAACCTCTTGGGGGGGGGCGAGCAATTGCGCGGCATAAACAGGTCTGTTAATGCGACGAGTGAGTTGTTCCGCCAGTTGCTTCAACACTTGCAACGTCTCGCCCGCTCCGTCCCCATGGGCGACTAAAAGGATCGCCTCGAAGTCCATCACCCCGCCAATTCTTTACGCAGGTCCGAGAAGGCTTGTTTCGCGGTATCCACAATGCGCACAATTTCGCTTTCCCCATGGGCTGCGGAGAGGAACCAGGCCTCAAAAGGACTCGGTGGTAAATAGATGGAGCGTTCCAGCATCAGACGGAAAAAGCGGGCATAGGCATCCCGTCCGCATTCCAGAACTTGAGCAAAGGTGGAAACCCGAGGACTGCTGGTAAAGAAAATGGTCATCAGGGAGGCGACTCGATTGATGTAGATGGGAACCCCCGCATCCTGTGCGGCTTGGCGTAAACCCACTTCCAGTGCAGCGGATCGCGCCTCCAACTTTTCGTAAAAATCGATGGAATTGCGCAATTGTTTGAGGGTCGCCATTCCTGCGGCCATTGCCACAGGGTTTCCAGATAATGTCCCTGCCTGATAAACGGGGCCCTCTGGAGCAACCATACTCATCAGTTCCTTTTTGGCGCCGTAAGCACCCACAGGCATTCCACCGCCGATGATTTTTCCAAACACCGTAATGTCTGCGGAAATACCAGACCAGCCCTGGGCTCCGGCGAGGCCAAGACGGAAACCGGTGATGACCTCATCAAAGACGAGCAAAATGCCGTGTTGTGTGCATTTCTCGCGCAGCAAGGGTAAAAACTCTGGAGAGGGAGGGACGACACCCATGTTGGCTGCAACGGGTTCTACAATGACGGCGGCCAGCTGGTCTTTGTTCTCGTCGATGATTTTGGCGGTTCCTTCGCAATCGTTGTATTCCGCAATCAATGTGTGGCTCACAAATTCTGGGGGAACTCCGGCGCTATCGGGAACTCCGTGCGTCAAGGCCCCAGAGCCGGCTTTGATCAGAAG
>DATIQS010000226.1:0-4001 GCA_035470605.1 Fibrobacteraceae bacterium | reverse complement strand
AATCGCCTGGCGACAGCGCTCCAAATCAGAACGACTATAAACATGGCCAGGCATCAGGGTAATTTTCGGTTCTAGGTCTTCGGTGGAGATTTCGTCGTTCCCTTCGAGCGCAAAGGTGTCCAAAGCAGGAAGCTCTACAAGCCGAAACACCACGTCCAGTTCGTTCTGACGGTCTGTGGAATAGTCATACCACGCAGAGACATCGTCAAACAACCCAGATTCATAGAGGTTTGCGACAGAAGCCTTGACTTTTTCCGCCAAGCTAGAGGCCGTTAGAGCTATGCCCGTATCCAAACGAATACGGTTCCGTACGCTATATTCATCCACATTGACAAGTCCATCAAAACGGATAGCACGGATCTTGGAGGTCTCCAAGGCGGAATTCGCCATATCCTCCACAAATTGTGCCGAGGCGAGACCGCACAGGGAGAGCAATAAAAATAACGACAGCGAAGATAAACGCATTGAAGGCAAAAAATACAAAAAAGGCCTTTTAGAAATGTCCGAAGTGTCTAATTCATCCCCAACAGGGAGCATCCATCGAAGATGGGGGCACAAGTCCCGACTAACGGCGTTTCCGCAAAACCCGTTTTTCCCCAGTCAATTAGGACCTAGAACAAATCTGTTCCGCGATGGCCTGTGCACAAACATCCCAGGAAAAAAAGGGAACGCGCTGTAATCCTTTTTGCTGCCAGAGAGCCCGTTCCGGCGGATTTTGCAAGTTTCCCAATGTCATCACCCATGCTTGCGGGTCATCCGGTAAGCAATAACGCGCCGCATCGCCTCCGACTTCGTATAAGGAAGGCGTCCTGGAACAAACCACGGGGCAACCACACCCCATGGCCTCAAGAATAGGCAAACCGAAGCCCTCAAAAAGACTGGGATAAACCAGCGCCAGTGCTCCCCGATAAAGGGCAGGGAGCTCCTCATCAGGCACATACCCCAAAAAACGGACCCGATCCTGAATCCGCAGCGCCAGGGCCAGTCTGCGCAAGGAACGCAAATAGGGATTATCTCCACCGGCAATGGCCAACGAATCCCCGGGCAAATCCACCAAAGCGCGTAACACGACCTCCAGATTTTTGTGGGGGAATGTCGCCCCGACGGCGAACCAATAGCGCTCCAGGCCGCGTGAGGCAAGGACGCCTTTGTCGCGAGGTCCAGAATTAATGGAAAAGCGCTCCGGGTCAAAACCATTGGGGATCACCACAATGCGTTCTGGCGGAACATCGTAGTTTTCAAGAATTTCAGAACGGGTGGTTTGGGACACGGCGATAATGCGATGGGCATGACGCAGCAGGACCGGAAGCGACCAGCGACAATACAGGTTCTGGGCGCGATGCTGACCAGGATAGCGCAATGCCAAGAGATCATGAATAGTGATGATCTGATCTGGGACCCGCAGGGCCGTATTATAGGTTGGACAATACACACGGTCGTAGTCCCTCGCCAGGCGTGCGAATTGAGTCTGATTCCACCAAAAACGTCGTAGGGCATTGCCCCGTCGGGCCGCATTGCGCCCTATATTCTCTGGAAGCAAAATCTGGCGTATGGATTCGGCGAGTTCCAATGGCTCTGGGGTAAAGACATCCACCGCGTGGTCCTGCATCTGCGGCAAACGCAACAAGCGTTTCAAGACCTGCATTGTATAGATATTGGTCCCTGTGGGCTGATTCCCGAGAATCGATGCGTTAATGGCGATACGCATGGATGGTCCCCCTTCGGCTCTCCATTCCTGGCACTCCTTAATGGAGGAATCCCATCCCCACCAAAGCCAGCAAGAGAGTCCCTAACCCCAAACGATACCAGGCAAAGGGTCGAAAGTCGCGGGTCTGTACAAAACGCAACAGCCAAATCACCGAAATCCAGGCCGTCAGGGTGGCCACAACGAAGGCGACCAGTGCGGAAGGAGCCAGCAAAGCAGGGCCTTGTCCCGCCTCAATAGCCTCTTTCAGTTCCAAGGCCCCAGCAGAAAGCAACGTGGGAATTCCGACCAAAAACGCGAAACGCACCGCGGTGGGACGAGCAAGTCCCAAAAGTAACGCTGCAATCACCGCCGCACCAGAACGCGAGGTCCCCGGAAACACCATGGCTAGCACCTGCCCTGCAGCGACGGCGACGGCCACACCCCACGTAATCCGGTCAGAGAGGACTCGCGACGCAGCACGTCGCTCAGCCCAAAAGATCACCCCACCCCCAATAAACGTAGCCAAAGCGACAGGAACCACGGATTCGGGCAATTCAAGGCCCAATTTTTTGGCCACCAAACCCGCTGCGCCAGTCAAAGCGAAACTCGCACAGAGTTTGATCGCCTCATCGCGGGTATCCGGGTTCCCAAATCCCGTGGCGAGTTCCACAAGACGCTTCCAAAACACCAAAGTGACCGCCAAAATTGGTCCCATCTGAATAGCGATGTTAAAAGCGTCACTTTGCGGATTTTTCAACAAAGCCTGGGCAATCAGTAGATGGCCCGTAGAGGAAACGGGCAAAAATTCGGTCAATCCTTCCACTAATCCCAAAATGATCGCATCAAACATAAAAGGGAAGTTAGCAAAAGAAAAACTGAGCGACTTTTTTGTGGTCAAAGAAAAATCCAACTTGCTAAGTGGTTGCTCTTGCTATATTTAAGCCGATGAGCATGGATGTTGATATTCTGTGGAATCGTTGTTTGGATGTGCTGCGGAGCAAATTGAGCCAGCAGGCGTTCCAGGAACAATTTTCGGGTTTGCGTCTGGTGGAGCTGACAGAACGCCGTGCCGTATTAGAGCTCCCGATCGGTCGCGATTTGCGTCAATTTACCCGCCTTTATAAGGGCCTGGTTGAGCTCTCCTTTCAGGAGGCTTCTGGACAATCTCCAGATTTCGAATTCCGCTATCCAGAACAGGGAATACAGAGTTCCAGGTTGGGTCCCATCTTCCGCGCGCAGAGCATCGCGCTGAATCCTGGCTTCAGTTTCGAGTCCTTTGTGGTTGGCGGTAAATCTCAGTTTGCGTATTCAGCGGCTTTCGCGGTTGCGCAGCATCCAGGGGGCGGCAAATACAACCCCCTGCTGATCTACGGCGGCTCGGGTCTAGGAAAAACGCACCTCGTTCAGGCGATTGCGAACTACGTGCTAGAGGGAGACACTGGGAAGAAAGTGCGTTACCTGACCGCAGACGACTTTTCTCGCGA
This sequence comes from Fibrobacteraceae bacterium, assembly GCA_035470605.1. GTDB lineage: Bacteria > Fibrobacterota > Fibrobacteria > Fibrobacterales > Fibrobacteraceae > CAIRAY01. The sequence continues at coordinate 830 of DATIQS010000226.1, read as the reverse complement.
ATATGTGGAATGCCTCAAGGAAAATCGCATCAACGAGATGTCTAATTACTATCGAAACGAAGTCGACGTCCTCATCATCGACGACATTCAGTTTCTCAGTGGAAAAATCGAGACTCAAAACGAATTCTTCCATATTTTCAACAGTTTGCACCAGGTTGGACGCCAGATCGTCCTGACCTCAGATACCCCTCCCTCCGAGATTAAAGATCTGCAAGAACGCCTGATTTCGCGGTTTTCCTGGGGTCTATGCGTGGATATCCAACCTCCCGACGTGGAAACGCGGGAAGCCATTCTCCGCAAGAAATCCGAGGTGAGCCGCATTGAAATGGATGAAGAGGTAATCCGCTATTTAGCCCAGGGAATCGAAGGCAGTGTGCGCCTGCTGGAATCGGCGGTTCGCAAGCTGCTGCTGCTTACCAATGTGCGCAATTGCGATATCGATATGACCCTAGCCCGAGAAGTGGTTGCCGAGATGGTCCCCTCCATCAAAAAACGCGTGAATTTGGAGGCGATCGTCCATGCTGTGGCGTCCCATTTTTCTGTGGATGAAGAAAAAATTCTGGAAGAGGGCCGAGGCACGAAGGAAGTCGCCCAGGCACGTCAGGTGGCGATGTACCTGATGAAGCAGCTCACCCACCTGTCTTTGAAATCCGTTGGAATTCGTTTTGGAAATCGCGACCATTCGACGGTGGTTCATGCGATCAAAATCGTCGAAAAGCTGATGGCGGAGGATCCATCGTTTAAACGGGCGGTGGAAAGTCTGATGTCCAATATCCATGAATAGGCGCCAATCATGATCGTTACCCTTGTCCAGATCCATGTCAAACCAG
>DATIQS010000225.1:0-1683 GCA_035470605.1 Fibrobacteraceae bacterium | reverse complement strand
TTCGAGAGGTTCGATTGGACAAGGCGAAACATGCTAACGCGATACGCCTTGTGCAAAGCGTGGAGCGCGCACGTCTGCGCACGATGGACCGTGTCGCAGGGCAACTTGAACAGGAAAAGAAACGGATCTCTCAATATTGGGTTGAAATCCACAAGAAATTCTCCATCCCAGTGGCTTGTCTGGTCTTTGTGCTAGTTGGGGCTCCATTAGGGATTATGGCTCGTCGGGGTGGAATTGGCACCGGAGTTGTTTATAGTCTGCTTTTCTATGTGGTTTACTGGGTCGGGCTCATCGGAGGCGAAAACCTCGCCGACCGCTTGATTATTCGGCCGGAGGTTGCGATGTGGGCCCCCAATCTGGCCATGGGATTTGCGGGAATCATGATCACCTGGCGCATGAGTCGAGACAATTATACAGGCAATAGCTTGTGGACCCGGCTGCGGCTACGACTGCGACTCAAACGCAAGCAAAAGGGACGCCCATGAAATTTTCCTTATACCTTTTGCGCTCCTTTTTCAAATCATTGTTGCTCATCGCTGTGGGATGTGTGGTTCTGTTTGTCGTGATCGACTTTGTCGGAAATATCCGGATGTGGCTTTCTCGTGGCGTTGCGGACGCTGGGCCTTATTATTTGAATTATCTGCCGCATATTTTGTACCTGACATTACCGATTGCGATTCTTATCGCGGTTGTCGCCTCAGTTGGAAATATGTCCCGACATCTTGAACTCGCGGCGGTTCAGGCCTCTGGGCGGAGTAGTTTGCGGATGCTGATCCCTCTTCTTCTGGCTGGTGTAGTTTTCTCTTTGGGGCTGTTTGTGCTCGGAGAATTGGTTTTACCCGATGCGAATTTTCGCCGATTAGAACTCGCCCAACCGATCAACAATCGCCCTAAAAATCCACGAATCAAAGAACGAGCTCAGTTCGCCTATATCAGTTCAGAGAAGATGTCCTGGTATTTCGATTACTATTCCTCCATAAAGCAGGAAGCCCAGAACGTGAATTTGCTGCGTTTTAGAAATCATCAAATCATTGAACGTTACGATGCCAAGGTCATGAAATGGACCCCATCCTCTGGAGCAAAATCTCGAGATGGCTATTGGACGATGACCAGCGGTTTTTGTCGTCATTTTCAGAAAGATGGTTCTGTCTTGGTGGAGGCTTTTGACAGGCTATCCCTTCGTGAAATTGCGCAGATGCATCCAGATGACCTCATCCATTCCCGTCAAACTGCGGATGAAATGAACACTCAAACTATTCGTAAACGAATTGCGGCACAACGGCGATCCGGGGAGGAAACACGGACACTGGAAACCCAGTTGTACTTCAAATACAGTGGTCCTCTGGTTGCCTTGGTGACTTTACTGATTGGTACAGCTCTTTCGCACAGGTATAAACGATCTGGAGGCCTTTCCACCAAATTTGGAATCGGTCTTCTCATTTCGTTCCTGTACTACGTTTCCTTGCGTGTTGGTTTACAGATGGGGGAGGCTGGAATCCTCTCTCCATGGCTGGGAGCCTGGGCAGGGAGTTTGATCTTTGTGGCTGTGGCTGTGGTGATGTTGATGCGATCTTTTCGGTTATAACCCTAGGGTGGGTGGGAGGCCGGAAGCCTTTGGATGCAGTTCGGGCTTGCTCGATTACTGGCAGATCTCCAAGTTTTGGCCTTGGCCGCGTTAGCGAC
>DATIQS010000224.1:0-4296 GCA_035470605.1 Fibrobacteraceae bacterium | reverse complement strand
CGAAGCAACTGCAAATAAGGTTGCACCAAAGAAGAATCCAGCATATTGATCTCATCGCCTACATCGAAACGCAATGGGAACGACCGGCCCTTTACCAGAACGACCTGGCTTAGGTTGCCTAGGCGGACCTCAGGAGGAACCAGGCGAATAGCGAGATCGGTATACACCGCAGGTTTCGCCGCAGAAGCCGCAGAGACGGGTTCACTACGATCCTCGCGATTGATGGCCGCAACTTGCAAATGGTAGACACCCAGTTCTGGGATTTCCTGCACCAGGGAATCCTCGTAGTTATAGAAGGCGCTCCGACAAGGCCCGGAACGGAAGACCGTATCTCCATCCGTCCACGCCCCCAAGCCCACCAATTGTTTGCTGGAAGAGGCCGAGGAAACACTCACAAAATTGCCATTGCTCCAAGTGTAGCCGATCTTGCTCGCATCTGTGGTATCGTCATAGAAGAGAGCCTTATCCGGGCTCAATGGATAGGGATCGCCAGATTCATCGAGTAACACCTCACCCGATTCGTCGCGTTCATAGTAGGGTTGGCGCGGATAAACGTCGGAGCACAACAGACTCTTGCGCGGCGTCGTCACCAACAGCTCCACCTGCTGAGCCGCAGAGCTGGAAGAGAAGGTGATTTCATCGGCATTCAAAGCCGCCCTGGGGCTGTTCCATAAAGAGGGACGGTTCGTAGAAGAAGAAGACGCCGTGGAGGAGGAAGATTGCACCCAACGCGTGGCTAGTTCGACATAGCTCGAGGGCTCGCTCTCGTCATAGCCGGGATTCTGAACCGTCAGATTCAGGGCAATAACCGTTGCCTTATTGATTGGAACTCGCACGGTATCCTTGGCAGGAGTGATGGAAGCGATGCGGTTCTGGGTGCCTTCAATGGTTTTGTCCTCCAGATTTACGACGGTGGTGATCGGGGAGATGGTATCGTATTCCGTGAAACTAACCTCGACCAGGCCTGGATCCTCCACACTCTGAAGACGCTCCAACTTGACCGGGGTCACTTCAAAGGTATAGGAAGAAGCCCCGAGCATATTCCTATAATCGTCCGAAGAATCCGAAACGACACCGGCGATGAGGGTCGAATCCGTCAAGGAATCGCTACTGGAAATCAACGCCGGCACATCCACTTCATAGTGGTTGGTATTGCCCAGGTAGCGCACATTGGCGTAGTTTGTTTTCGAGTAGTCGTCATCTACGTTTGCAAGATTTGGCCAATAACGAAGCCGGTAATACACACGGCGCAAATCCGCATTGGGGTTATCCCAATTCAGCAGGACACGGCGACTCTCATCCTCACCCGCCCAGGAGGTGTCCCACTTCGAAACGGCCCCATGAATGGCCGACAAGGCCTTGACCTTGGGGTCCGTCTGATAGAACAAGGCGATGAAAGCCGTATCCGCTCCTGCGGTTTTGAAATAGTCCGCCAAGGAAGAGGAATCCTCCGGTGGAATTAGGATCTCGTCGCTGGCTGTTGTGGCAGAATCCGTGTCGCTTTCATAGTCGCTCGAGCGCTCAGGATTATAACGCCGGATGCGGTATCCCAACCCGAATTCGTAAGCCCCCGACTCTAATAGGCTATCCCGAACCGTACAAGTAAATTTCAGCGTGCCAAAGTTTCCAGAGGTCTCGCTTAGTTCCGTATCGCAGACTCGTTCCGTACGGGTTCCTGTATCTGAAGCCGCACCAAAGAGTCCTAGAGGAACGGGCATCCAGCGCAGAGGAATGTTGAGCGCTGCGTCCTGTTCCGCTAAGGCGGCCAACGGATCATAGCTGATCCCATCGGCGTAGTTTGTATCGGAGACATTCAATTCCAGAGGAATGGTGTCACCCGAAGGAGTGACCCAACTGGCCTTCCGATAGAAAATCACAGGCTCAATATCCTGGTAGAAATTCTTCCGTGCCACCGCGGTATCCATATAGCGGTTGACCGTTGCAACAAACAGCAAACTATCATCCGCCGTAACATTCGCTTGCAGATCCCCAGAAATCGAGGGCATCAAAATAGAGGCATAGGTGGAAACTTCGGCGTTGGACACGCCACTCAAATTGCCAAAGGTAATGCGCACAAATTTACTCCCCGAGGGTGGAGAGAACCGGAAAATCGAGATCCCAGTGCCTATGGTTGTGGTATCTTCCTCTGCCGACACAGAGGTCTCCTGAACCAAAGTAGACAAGGAATCAGAATAGAAGTCCAGATGACAAGTCGGAGCCGCATCCTCTTGGTCCGCACCAAAGATCAAAACGACTTCCTCGTTCCCTGTCATTTCGTAGCCATTCCAGGTCAAGTCAAGACTGGTTTCCCCATTATCATCCACATCCAAATCAATGGAGGTCGAAACATCCTCGGGAGAGGCCAATTTGTAGCTACCCAATCCGCCGAGTTTGAAGGACCCACCAATGAACCCGGCGCCCCAGGTCTTTTTGAAGAGCCGGAAGCCCGAGGTAAACCCATTTTTCCCATTGGAAAAACGGCCAAACTGAGTAGAGATGCCACCAAAATACTTGGTCGAGGGTGGCAATTTGATGAACCATTTCTTGAGGAGTGAACCCTTTTTGAGTCCCAGAGAGGCGGTGGCGGATCCGGCTAAGTTGTTCTGGCCCTTGCTCTTCCAAATATCCACCTGGAAATCGCCCTTGACCGAAAGCGCCGCATCCAAACTTACTGAAGCTTTTGAGCGGAAGACCCCATTGGAAAGGGCCGCGCAGAAGGCAGCATGCGCGGCATGCTTGATCAGGTCGGCCTCACCATCGATGCCAAAATTCAGGGCCTTGAGCTGCACCCACACCCCTACCTGGCCATCCAGAATTTCGCCCCCGCTCTGATCCACGATAAACACCATCAATTGACTCTTAAGACCTGCGGGAAGGTCCCCCACCGCGCAACTTGTACTCAGAGAGGGTTGCCCATAGCCATCATAAATGGAACCGCTCAGGCCCGTGATGTACAGGCCCGTCGAGCCCAGCGGAATACGCGCCGCTCCGGTGAGAACCACGGTAACCGTCCCCTCCTCAATCCCTGTTTTGTTTTCCGAATTTGGTTTGGTCAGGGAGAGTTTGAGGCCCGCCTTATCCACAATTTCAGGAATGGCAATATTGCCTTCTACTCCCAAAGTCCAATAAGAGGAATCCTGCTTGTGGTAAGCCCACTCCAAAGAACCCGAGCCCCCTACCCCACCCAGCGTGATCGTAGGAATGCTGAGTTTGAGGCTCGAAAGACTCAGCCGGGGGTGAATATAGGGTGAAGTCGTATTCAGCATAATCGCCATATTGGTCGGGAAGGTCTTCCCTCCCAGAATCGACCCCGTACTCAGCCGGAGATCATCTAGGGTAATCCCTAGGTCCGCCTCATCGGCCTCGTTGATCTTGTCCACAAGAGGGGCAAGCCAATCCACCGAACCTTTAAGGGTAATGCCCAAAGGGGATATGGAAAAATCTTTTTTAGCGAATTTAGGCGTCGGGCCGATCCGAAAACCACTCTTTTTCACCTGTAAGCTATCGTTACTATTCTTATAAACCTGTAAATCGAAGAGCTTGATATAAATAGGCTCATCGACATCCGCGAGTTCGAGGATCGCTTTACGGTCGATAATCAACGCCAGGGTATCGGCAAAGAGTCCAAAACGCGATTTGGATTCCACCGAGTCTTGGAAATGCAGGTTGTCCGCTTCTACAGAGAACCCCGCGGCGGAGCAACTGATATCGGCACTGCTCATAGAAATTTTAAAATTCGGTGCGGAGGAGAAGGGAAGCCAGGTCGTGATCCCAAAGGTGGCAGTGGCGCTATTCATGTTGCAATTCATGGCGTTAATCTCAGGAGAGGCGACCAGGGAGACCTCGAGACAACGGTGGAAGGAGGTATCGCTCCATTCCACGCTCCCGCAATCGTCATCCGTAGGATAGAGACCAAAGGAAAGGGAATTCAATTGTGTGGTAATAGGACCGAATGCAAAAGAATCCGTAGAATGAAAGTCATAGGATGCCTTTAGGCTATCTAGCTTCATACCTGCGGAAGAAATGAGAAGTTTTGCGGCATTCCCGTCTTTACCTAATACAATTCCAGTGCCCACCAATGAACTCAAGCTGTCAATGATGGGATCCGCCGATGCGGAATCAAACCACAGAGCCGCCCCTAGAGTGGCCCCAATATCCGCGAGCTTCCAGTTCTTTACCTCGATGTCTAGAGTCAGAGTAATGGAATCATTATCTCCCGACGGTACAATCTTGATATCATCCCCTAACAGACTGAGATCCTTACCCAATTCGGCGGTTAATCCAAACGATCCTGTG
>DATIQS010000223.1:0-7390 GCA_035470605.1 Fibrobacteraceae bacterium | reverse complement strand
CAGTTAGGCTTTAGCCGTTACTGGCACAGATCCTCAGCTGAGGAAAGCTTTGCTTGGTTACGGAGACATATACTCCACTGAGTACGCAGGAGAGCGCAATCGTAGCCGGAATGAGCCAAACGGGAATTTTTAGAGGTGCCCCGTATTCTATAAAAAACACCCGGTGCCTAAAGCAACCGGGTGTTTCGAGTGCAGATGCCAGGACTCGAACCTGGAGTCTTCTGGTTCGTAGCCAGATGCCTTATCCAGTTTGGCCACATCTGCGAATGGATAGGGCAAATGTAGGATAATCTTTGCCCCTGTCAATGGCGTCTTTTAAATCTTCTTTACTGTGAGAACATAAGACGATTTGCTACTGAAATCGGAGCCTGGTTTGACGCCAATCCAGTATTGGAGCGCTTTCCCGTATTCGGTGATGACTCCGTTTACGCCCCAGTCTTGGGCTTCCGCAGAGATGGGGATCGTGTCCACTTCGTCCTTGGTCCCGGTTTTTGTTGTAATCAGATCATCCCAGCCATCGAACAACGTCTCCGTGCTGTCCATGGGGCCGTAGAAACTCAGATCCAGATCATCGTGCAGATCGGAGAGTTCAATAGCGACCGAGTCCTTGTAGTAGACCCAGATGGAGAAATAGTCCACATCGTCGTCGCCAGAAATAACGCCTGCGATGGAAATTCCGTCATCCAAATCCGTGGAATCGAAGAATTGTAGAGAATCCGCCAGATCATCCGCTTTGGTGCGTTTGTCGTTGTCCAGAGCGTCGCCGTCTTCATCCTCTTCAAAATCCTTGTCTAGAATGGGCATGGTTGTAAAGCTGAGACGCTGGTCTTCGTCCTGCACGTCTCCGTCCTCATTTTTTAGATCGGAAAACACGATTTCATAATTTGTGTTGGGTTCGAAGGCGGTAAGACCGGCAAGGGTGGTGTCGCCATAGATGTTCCATTTTTTTAAGGAACTGCTCTGGGCGTAATTGACAGGGGAACTCATGTCCACCTGTTCTACATTGATAGAGGGAACAGACGTGGAAAATTCCGCTGTGACGGTGTCAAATGGGGAAATCAGGCCGACAGCGCCACCCTTGATTTCTGGAAGATCCGCACTATCTACATTGCCACAGCCATTTAAGGCCAGCAGGATTCCGGCAGTAAGGGAAAGAACTGGGCACAATTTCTCTAGTTTCAACATTCAAGCCTCCGATGAATGGTGAAAAATTACATTTATCCAATTCCCACCACCTCATCCGAGTGATATTTGTCATATGTTAGAATCCCCATCCGGTTGGCAGGCCCGTTTCCAGAAAGCATGGATTTTTATTCGGCCGCATTTGAAACCTGATCGGCGACAGTTGTTGTGGACCCTTTTGCTTTCCACTCCTTTGGTTTTTGCATTGGTGGCTGGATTGGCAACGGTGTTTTATCTTCGTTCCTCTCTGCCGTCACTGAGTCAATTGGAGCAGATCAATCCTCGTCTTGTGACCCGCCTTTACGATAAGGATTCTAATCTGGTGCATGAGTTTTTTGTAGAACGCCGCATTTGGACGCCTATCGATTCTATCCCCGATCTGGTGAAGCACGCGGTGATCGCCACCGAGGATCGAAAATTTTATGACCATTGGGGCATGAATCCCTGGGCAATTCCTAGTGCGGTTCTTGAATCTGCTTTAAGTGGCAAAAAACTTCGTGGGGCCTCCACTCTGACGCAGCAGCTTGCGAAGGTGCTGTTCCTGACTCCAGAACGGTCTATCGTCCGTAAAATGCGAGAGGCGATGACCGCGATCCGCATCGAACAGACCTACACCAAAGAGGAAATTCTGGAGTTCTATCTGAATCAGGTTTGCCTTGGCGCGGGTACTTATGGGTTCCAGGCGGCTGGACAGTTCTATTTTGGCAAACCTTTGGACTCCTTGTCTCTTCCCGAGGCAGCGATGCTTGCTGGGATGTTGCAGCGGCCAGAGGCTTATCGCCCGGACAAACATCCGGTAGCGGCTAAGGAACGTCGAAATACGGTGCTGTACGCGATGTACGACGCGGGCTACATTGATCATCAAACCTACAAGGAGGCGGTGCGTGTTCCTATTGTCGCCGCTGAAAAAGAGGATGATGGCTCTGTCGGACCTTATTTCGTCGAAGAAGTCCGCAAGTACCTGGAACGGAAGTATGGAGAGAACAGTTTGTATGCTGATGGTGTCTCCGTATACACGACCCTGGATCAGAATATTCAACGCTATGCAGATTCTGTTTCCAGAGCGCAGGTCGAAGTCGTGCGGCGCAAGCTCAAGTATCGCCATGCCCGGTTGTTGGGGTTGCCTCAGAAGTACAAGATGCCTATGGACAGCGTCGTGGCCCATTTTGATTCGATCTATACCTTGTTTTCCAAACAGTATCTCGCTCGTGATACTGCCGCGGCAGATTCTGATCGAAAATTTCCGGACTCTACGCGATACCATCGAGCAGAGGTGGCTTTGGTGCTGATCGAAAATCAGCAGGGGGCTGTACGTGCTTTGGTGGGGGGCTCCGATTTCCGTTTGACAAAGTTCAACAGGGCTATTCAGTCTTTGCGGCAACCTGGCTCTAGTTTTAAACCATTTGTCTATGCGACGGCGATGGATAATGGAGCCAGCCCTTGCGATTCGGTGAATGATCAGCCTATCACCCTTCCTGATCCCATGGATACCACTGGCACCAAGTTTTGGCGCCCTTCTAACTACGAGGACGATTTCCAGGGGATGATGACCCTGCGTAAGGCTTTGTATCAATCCAAAAATTTGCCCGCCATTCTTACGGGGATGAAGTATGGTTTGAACAATGTGGTGAGCTATGCCCGCAAATTCGGACTCAAGGCCCCCCTCAAGCCGGTGCCGTCTCTGGCTATCGGTTCTATTGGGGCGACGTTGATGGAGATGACGAGTGCGTATACGGTATTTCCTAATGGAGGCACCCGCATTGAGCCGTATATGGTGGAATCTATTGTGGGGAAAAACGGTGAAGTGATGGAGCGAAATATGAAGGTGGAACACGAGGTGTTAAAAAAGCCTTCCGCCTATTTGATGGTCAATATGATGCAGGATGTGAACGTGCGGGGCACGGCTGCTAAGGTCTGGGCCTCTGGTTTTACTCATCCTTCAGGAGGCAAAACGGGTACCACCAATAAATACACCGACGCCTGGTACATTGGTTACACCAAACAGTACACCATGGGGGTTTGGGTTGGGACCGATGCGAATGTGGGGATGGGGCCAGGGCATACTGGGGGCGATGACGCTCTTCCAATTTGGATTTCGGTGATGAAGACCTTGCACGATAGTTTGCCGAAGGAACATTTTCCTGTTCCCGAAGGTGTGGTCGCTCGTCAGATTTGCCAGGTCACCGGAAAAATTGCAGGAGAATTTTGCAGCTTGAAATCCCTGTGCCTTTACAGCGCAGGTTATGCTCCTACCGAGGTCTGCGATGGAAACCATCTTTCCAACGGGAAGCCCAAAGAAGGCGCAAATCTGTTTGGTGGTCCCTCTCAAACGACCCCGTCGGACAAGAAAAAATCGGCCAGGAAAACGTTCTGAATATATTTTCGGATCATGAAAAAACTGCTGATTCTTAGCCTTTCCCTTTTTTCTTTCATCTGGGCTGCCGGTTTGCAGCCCACCAAGGATTTAGCTGTCCTGAATGTTACTGCGACCGATCCTCAAGGCCATGCTCAGAAGGAGAAAACCATCATTTTCCAAGGGCTTCATAATGGTCAGAAGATCGAGGGCCGGACGGATTCTCGGGGGGAATTCTCCATTCACTTGCCTAAGGGAGAGGCTTATTCCATCCTTTTTATGAGTTTGAGCGGACCTTATCCCTGTGGAGAGGTGAATGTGCCTCTGAATGCTGGTGTAGGAAATTGGAGTGTTGAATTTGATGAAAGCGTTTATGAGTTAAAGGATGTTCTTTTTGAAACAGGGAAGTCCACCCTTAAACCGTCATCCTTTAAACAGCTGGATTTGTTGGTGGAAGGATTGAATAAATACGATACGCTTAATGTCGAAATCGCTGGGCACACGGATAATGTGGGTGGTGAAGAGTACAACATGGAATTGTCGCAGGCTCGTGCTGAATCGGTGCGCAATTATCTGTTGCAAAAACACATTGCCTCGGATCGTGTTGTGGCGAGGGGTTATGGTTACAGCCAGCCAGTGGCAGACAATGGAACAGAAGAGGGGCGGGCTCGTAATCGTCGCACGGAAGTGCGCATTCTGAATTTGAATCAGAATCCATAGGAGAAATACGATGAAGAAAAACATCGTGATTGTAGGGGGAGGTCCTGCGGGGATTACTTGTGCGTTGACCTTGGCGCGAGCAAACGCGCATCAGAATTTGGGTGTGGACTTCGCCATTACTGTGGTGGATTCTGGTTCCTCTGATCTTTTGGCTGCGGCTCTTTGGGAGGCTCCTGGTGTTTCACCTGGGACTTCTGGAGCCCAACATCTGGCAACGATACGCTCCCAATTGGCGGAGACTCCTGTGCTGTGGAAAAATGGGCACGTGAAGCTGGTCAAGGGCATTCCTGCATCATTTCAGGTTGTTTTGGATTCTGGGGAATCCCTTGATACTCATCTCGTGGTTATCGCCACCGGTTTCAAAAAGTTTGATCTGGAACTGGAGGGAGGGACTCCAACACAGGCGCACCCATTATCACCGAAGGAGCGTCCGGCCTTAGTCCTGGAACGTCCAGGGCTGGTTCGTTCCGGGATTTATGCTGCGGGTGTGATTGCTGGCGAGGTCTCCATGTTTGCCTCCGCCTGTGGCTCTGGAGCAACCATCGCCTGTCGCATCCTTTCGGATGTATTAGGGCATCCCGTGCTTGTGCATGATGTGCAAGTGCAGAGTCATTGAGCCCTATTTTTTGGGGCTTACTCTAGGACTTCAGAGGCGTTTTCTTGGACCTTTTTTTCTTGTTCCTGGATGATTTCATCCTTTCGTAACAGGCCATAGCCGAATCCGAAAGTGAAATAGACCACAAGTTCTGCCATCAGGTATTCTGGGAAGACCATAGCGAAGCCCACGATGTAGGTGATTAGGATGGCGATCATTTGGATGGCGTTGATTAGTTTGCTTTGGCGGCGTTTCACTTTAGGGAGAAATAGCGGAGAAACCATAAGAATGGCGGTCCCCACCAACAAAACGATGGGAAGATGGATTAGGCGGTTGCCTGGAATTTCCCAAAATCCGTAATTGCAAAGCAAAATTAGGGAGACGGAGTTGATGGCCCCGGCAAATGTTGTGGGCATTCCGACAAAGTAATCGGGATAACTGTCGGAGTCCATTGCGTTGTATTTCGCCAGTCGCATGGCAGAGCATAGAACATAAACGGAGAGAGCAACAACGAGAATCGCGGTGTGGTTTTCAAACCAGGAGGGCGCTAGATGCTTATAGGCAAAGAAAAAGCCGAAGGCGGGAGCTAGGCCAAAAGCCACCAGGTCAGCTAGAGAATCGAATTGTGCTCCGAATTCCGAGGAAGCTTTAAAAAGCCGGGCAGCGAATCCGTCTAGTTTGTCCAAAAGAGCGCAAAAGATGACAAAGTTCGCTGACATACGGAAGGCCGCATAGACGTCATTTGGGTGGTGTGGGGTAAACGCCCCTGCCGTCCAGCAGATCGCCCAGATGCCTAGAAGAAAGTTGAGGCTTGTGAAGGCGTTTGGAATGACAAATCGAGTTTTGATCATGGGCATACGAGGTTCCTTTACTGTGAGACAAATTTAGCTTCGTCGGGTTTCATTTTGCATACATGCAGCGGACGTCGCGGTCTCCTACGGTTCGCATTGATTGGTGAACATTATGGCAATCGGATTGAGCCATAGGACAAAACGAGACGTAATGGCATCCCCGATCCCCCTGTCCGTTGGAACTAGGGAACTGATTTTCTGAAGATTGGAGCATGGCCTTGGTGCAGGGGTGTCTTGGATCCTGGAGGAGCTGTTCCGCAAAACCCACCTCTACGAATTCCCCGCAAAATAGGGTCGCAATTCGGGTGGCTCTAGATTGTAGGATGGAAAACTGGCGGTCCAATAAGATTAGAGAATGAACCACCTCCTGATGCAGCAGGCGGTCTAGGTTTTCCAGCACAATTTTTTGATCTGCGGCGTTCAATTCCGCTCCTGGAGCATCGGCAATTAGGACCAAAGGGTTAAGTAGAGTGGAAATGCCAAGCGCTGTGATAGTGCGTAAAAGTGGAGAAAGTTCACTGGGGTATTGATCAAGGGTGTTGGCTGTTTGGTCGAGCTGTTCTATGCGCTCTCGCAGACGCGCGTCCATTTGAGCCCTAGACATCTCTGGATAGTGAGCTCGGAGAACATCGCGGGCAAAGGAGGCAATGTGTCTCGTAGGGGGGAGTATTTGCGATGCTTGTTGAGGGAAAAGGGCTATTTTGTGGGCTCGAATTTTGCGGCGCATGGCCTTTGGGGCTAGTTCTAGGACGGAATGCCCTTCTACCCGGATATCTCCTGAAGTGTAAGCTAAGTTTTTGGAGAAAAGCCCCATTAAACCATGGGCAAGACTTGTTTTGCCACTTCCGGGTACTCCTACGATACCCAGAATTTCTCCCTGAGTGATTTCAAAGCTTAATCCATTGACGCAATGTAGTGGTTCCTTGCCGCAGTGGGGAATGTGGAGTTTCAGATTTTCCACCTTGAGAAGAGGAATCATTCGTCCCCCTTGGGTACTTGAGTTTGTCCCGCAACCCAAGCCAGGAACGCGGATGCGATACAGGGCCAAAGATCGCCGTAGTGGGCGCCTGGATTTTTAGGGGCTGTCCAGAGGTTCCAAAGCAGAATCCAACTCATGGCGAGTGCATATTGGGAAAGTCCCAAAATCCAGAATGTTGGGTGAAATTTGGCCTTTGCATAGGCATAAGGAAATCCGAGCAACGCGATCCAGAAGAGAAGGAACGGCGGTGTCAAAAATTCTGGAGGAGAACCAAGGAGCATGAGGGCCAATAGGGGGGGGAATACGAGAAAAATTTCGATTCCTCGCTGGAATTTGAATGATTGGGGCCAAATTCGCACCAGACCCCATCCAAGAAGAGAAGACGCCAATGCCGCAATTGTAGCGATCTCTTGGAGTTTGAATGCGGGGGAGTGAAGGAGTATGGTTCCGAATCCGACAGAGAGCCATAGGAGAGCGAAAATCACATTGAATTTGTTCTCTTTTGCAGGGAGGGGCCTATTTTCGGGATGGGGTTGTGGATACCAGATCGCCAGAAGGGTCCAAAGCAGTAAAGGGGCGAGCCACAGAGTGCAAAACAGAAGGGAAAGACCTTGCAGGAGCGGGAGATCGTGGTGAGTCCAGGCATCCCACCATAAGGCACCCAATCCCGGCTGTTGACAAAGGATTTCCCAACAAAGCCAGAAGGCTGC
>DATIQS010000222.1:0-2231 GCA_035470605.1 Fibrobacteraceae bacterium | reverse complement strand
AGCCGGTTTCGCCTACTACCGTTTTGTTGGGTGTTCTTCAGGGACTTGTCCCATCACCTCGAATCCCTGGATCTCCACAATCTGGGGCGCTGTAATCGGAGGCCTGTTCGCTTCCGGTCGTTGATTTATCCTCGTAGCTCCCATTGAATGCCATAGCGGAAATTCACCCCGGGAGGAGTATAACCCGCTGCGGGTGTAAGTTCCGTGTGATTGAGGTTGTCGATACGGGTATACAGGGCGAAGGATTTGATACGCATCCTCGCCTCGAAATTGAGTACAAGGTTTTGAGGAAGGCGTTCCCGGATGGCATTTCCATCTTCGTCCAGGGCAAAATCATATCGTTCTCCGGTCCATTGAAAATCCCAGCGCACGTTCACCAGCATTCGACCATCGACCAGGCGTTTCGCCCAGGCCACGGTGCCTTTGTAGGTGCGGGTCGGACTATCGGGAATGGTGCGTGTTACAGTGCCGTCGGAAAGGATCATCTTACGGTGTACCGAGGATTCTCGTTCCGCCCAGAAATCCCAGTTTCCAATGTGGAAGCCACCAAAGCACCGCCAGGAAAGATTGTCAAGCTCATCGATATTGACCCACTGGTAAGCCACTGTAGCGTCTAATAGGGTGTCCGTTGGGTAGACCATCCAGCCTTGGCGAATCGCGTTATTCAAGACCTCTTTTTTGACCCCAAAACCATAGGCGAAGGAGGGGGTGTGCCAGGTGAGGACTGTCTGGACTTGTCGGCGGGTTTCGCTTTGTAGGTCTGCATTGGGGTAGGAGAGGCGACCACTGCGGAAAAGACATGTCTGTTCGAAATCAGGGAAATGCTGATGCCGCCGTAGATCGACTTCCCAACGTAGCCTATGGCCGAGGTCCGCATCCATGAGTAGGGACGCAGCGGGAGCGTATTCAACGGAATCAAAAGCCGAACTATTGCGTTGGGCGCCGGCCTGTCCTCGCAAGCGGATGCGTAGGTCTCCCAACTGTGCCGTGTCCTGAAATTGTCCATAGACGATTTCCCTGTCTTCCCAAATGGCTTGCGAATAGTAGCGCGATTCGTATTGAGTCACCAGGGATGCGTGCAGCCGTGGCAAGCCAATTCGAGCTTCTCCCGCTTGAATGCTTGTTTTTTCAGAAAAATCCGAATTGGAGGTGACGGTATCGATGACTGTGTCATGGTAGGCGGATGTGATTTGGCCTGTGCTGAGTGTGTCCGCGGGGATTAACGTGTCGCGTTCTGTAATGGAAACGATTTCCGTAGGGGTGTCTTCCCATTCGTTTTCTAGCGTGGTTGCTTGGTGGCGCAATTCGAAGTTGATGGCGGGAGAAAATCGGTATTGGAAGGCGCCACCCACACCAGTGGCTCGAGTTCGTACGGAAAATGGATCTTCGTTAAAGGTCTTGGAGTAGGCGTCCGTGCTGTCCTCAAAAGGGGCGTCGTAAGTGGCATCGTCATTGTGCAGGCGCAGCCAACTCACATTGAATGATAAGGAACCTCGAGGGAAAAACCAGATTATCTTCGGGTGCATTTGGAAGGTGCTAAAAGCCAAATTGCGACCAGACAGAGGTACGTCGCTTGAATCGCGTTTCAACGTTCCCAGATAAGGCTGGTGGGTGATGTCCTGGTAGCGGTAATCCCCCGAGGAATCAGTAGAATGTGTGACCAGTCCCAAATCCAAGAAAATATGCCCCACGATGGCGCGGGTAAAATCGAGGTGTAGATTATTGCTGGTAAAGGCTCCGCGTTGCCAATCCAGGACCACATGTGGCGTATCGGTAGGGGATGTGAGGCCGGATGTATCGCGTAAAATTCCATTTTCGCCGTTCAGTCCTAGGGTCCAGGGAGCCCAAGCTAGTCCACCGGAATACAGACCCGAAGCCATTTCCGGTAGACGGGCTATCGGTTGATAGAGACCCAACCGAGGAAGCAGTAAATCTGGAGATCCGGCAATGGATGTTCCCCACACGAATTCAGATTTTCCACCGGGAAGGTCATAATCCCGGAATAAAAGACCGGGCTTATCTGATGTCCAGTGTGTCACGGCGACCTCGCTCAATGACGCGGGTGCCGTTTCTTGTGCAATCGCTACCGTTGCTAGACTCAGGAGTAGAGCCGTTTTCACAAATAAACACATGGGTTTCGGGGAATTTAACTATTTTGGGCTTCAAGGAGATTGTGGTATGAAGTGGATTTGTGGTGTGGTGATGGCCATGCTTGTTTCGACAGCATTGGC
>DATIQS010000221.1:0-8963 GCA_035470605.1 Fibrobacteraceae bacterium | reverse complement strand
GAACGAAGTTTTGATGGGGTGGACCTTGACTGGGAATACTCCGATACGCCATCGGAGGATGATACCGCAGCATACAGCGCTCTAGTCCGGGAGATTCGCGATAGCGTCGGGCTTGGATATTCCTTTAGCCTAGCCCTTCCTAGTGGTCCTTATTACGGAAAATGGTTCTCTGTCGAGGGCTTCATCGAAGCGATCGACTGGATCGGTGTGATGACTTATGATCTTACAGGAGATTGGGATGAGTCCGCTGGCTATAACTCAGCGCTTTATCCGCATGAGGGGATTACCAGTTGGTCCTGGGAAGAGTCTATGGACTACTGGACCGGGCGAGGAATCGCTAAAGAGAAACTTTATCCAGGGATTGCCTCTTTCGGTTTTCTTTTCACCACATGTGTGGGGCCTGGCCAGGACTTCAGTGGTGATGTGGAATACTTAACGTACGCACAAATTTTAGATAGTTCCAGTTGGAACCTTTATTGGGATGACACCTCCAAGGTCCCTTATGCGTTGACTCCCACAGGCGGTTATGCAACTTTCGATAATGCGGCGTCCATTGCCCTTAAACTTCACTGGGTCATCGATAACGGATATCCAGGGGTGATTCTCTGGGAGCTCTCCCAGGATTACTTGGAAGAGGGAGGACATCCAATTCTTGATAGCCTTGCGACTATTCGTGCCGAAGCGACTGCGATACAAATCTCCACAGGAACTGCAGCTTCAAAAATTCATAGAAATGGTCAAACTTTTTGGATTGAAACTTACGGGATGGAGCCAAGTTCGCTCTCCCTCTATCAGCTAAATGGTCATCTGCTTCGACAAGTCCGTGGCTCCTCAGGTCTTCTCCGTCTAGACCTTCGCAATATCCCAGAGGGGCCTTATTTCGTCGTGCTTCGAAGAGGTGCACATCTCATCGATCATCAATTCGCCATCAACCCGGATTGATTTTTACCGCCGCTCGATTGCTGTAATGGGAGGTTTCGTTGCTCAAGAGAGCGCTGACATTGAGGTCTGCAGCAAGGACACCCATAGCGTCCCCATTTTTATGCCATAAGCCTCGGGACACGGTGAAACAATAGGCCCCTGTCGCAGAAGACAAATAAATGTCGCTTACTTGACACTCCTTCGATTGCAGGGCGCCCTGGAACCATGGACGGTTGGACCATGATTTGCCATAAGCCTCTAGACCATCGTTTGGATCAGAGTTTTTGGGGCCGATGTTCCGGACCACCTGTTTTCCTTGGGTGTCGGTGACATAGAGAAGTTCGAGAGAAGGGTTATTCTGAATCCTCTCCGCAAGAACGGATTCCATGGTGGAACGAACCCCGAACTTAGCTGCGAGTTGCTGGGCGAGACTTTCCACAATGTCCATCGCATGGCGATGAACGTCAAAACGGAACGTCCCGATTTGGAGAATCAGATTGCTGCAAAGCCCGTGGGCCTTATCCACCAGGTCGCGTACTTGGTTGGCTACTTCAGCTTGCATTTCGGCCGATTTGCGTATAGCCTCCATTTCCCCATCCACCTGGGCTAAGGATTCCTCCATCCCTTGAAGTTCCTGAATTTTTGTCCGCATGGCTAAAACAGAATCACCTACCTTTTGGACGCTGGTCGAGGTCTCCCCTGCAAGGCGCTTGACCTCGTTGGCGATGACCTGGAACGTGGCTCCAGCGGTATTCGCTCGGGAGGCCTGGATGTTTGTATTTAGGGCGAGAATTCGGGTTACATTGGCCACTTTGGTGATACCGGAAACGGAATTGAGCATTTGATCAGAAGAGTCCCGCATGTCCGACATTCTGCCTAGTAGGGAGGATGTCATGGATTGGGTCGACTCGCGGACCCTTGCTGTCACCTCGTCTTGGCTTTGGGCTCCATCCTGTAGAGAGGTGGCTATTTCCAGGAGTTCTGGCATGACCAAATCCAGCTTGACTGCCAGGGCGGCAATGCCCATGAGCCTTTGTTCCGAATGATCCGTCATGTGCCCTATTATGGGAAAAGCGCAATATCTCTGCAAGCGCTTTTTGAGAAATTTCAAAAATTTACAGCCTTTTCGACGTGGCTGAATCTCGATTCTAGACAAGTTTTCGAGGAATTTTGTTGTGAAAAAGTCCTGAAAACCGGTATCGTGTTCGCCGTAGATGTTCCGGTAGATGCTCTTTTTGGGGGTTCGTAGAGTCTTAGTGTGCCTTGAGATATTGCTCTGCAGATTCTACGGTCTGCCGGATCAGGGTCGCGATGGTCATGGGACCAACTCCACCTGGAACTGGGGTATAGGCTCCCGCTACATCGGCAAGGCCTGCTTTTTCCACGTCTCCTACGCCTCCAGGATGGTAACCGGCATCCACTACGACAGCACCGGATTTGATCCACGAGGATTTGATAAGCTCTGGTTTTCCGACAGCTCCAACTAGAATATCTGCTTGACGTACAAATTCTGGAAGATTCGCTGTCTTGGAATGACAAATGGTAACGGTGGCGTGCTGATTCAAGAGCATCATCGCCATCGGTTTGCCGAGAATGGCGCTACGGCCAACGACAACGGCATGTTTCCCGGCAATGGGAATTTCATAAAACTTCAGGAGGTTCATGATCCCCGCAGGCGTGCAGGAACCGTAGGCCGATTCACCCATACCCATGCGGCCAAAACCAAGGCAAGTGACGCCATCTACATCTTTGCGGGCGTCGATGGCATCAAAACAAGCGCGTTCATCAATCCCCCGAGGTACGGGATGCTGTAGAAGGATTCCATGAACTTCAGAATTCTCATTGAGTTCACGGATTTTGGCCAAGAGTTGCATTGTACTTGTTGTGGCCGACATCTGGACGCGAAGTGAGTCCATCCCCACGCGTTTGCAGGCGTTTCCTTTCATTTGCACATAGGTTGCGGATGCTGGATCGTCTCCAACTAGGATCGTTGCCAAAACGGGGATTTTTCCTTGTGCGTGTTCGCGAATCGCTTGGACGCGGGGAATCAGCGTTTGTTCGATATCTCTGGCTAAAGCTTTTCCATCCAGAATCTGTGCAGCCATTTCTACCTCCAATGAGAGGTCGGAATCTAGCAATTTGAGAGATTTTTGTGGAACGGTGTGATCAGCGTGTTTCGTCTGTCAGATGGGCTCGCATTTCCGGTTCTTCCATGTAGTAACTGACTTTGGAAGATCGGTCGATTGCCCCCATGGTCACGAAAAAGTGACGTAAATCCAATCGGTCCCGGTCGCATTCCCACGCTAAATTGGAATGAGCCTCTAGGGCCCGATTTTCCAGAAAACGGAACATGGCATGCGCCAAGCCTTTTCGACGAGCAAGTGGGCGAACGTAGAGGTCCTCCAGATACATGGTCTTGCGGCCTTTCCAGGAGGAATACATGGGAAACCACAATGCGAAACCTGTTGCTTCTCCTGTTTCCCAAGCCACGAGTGCTTCAAAGCGTGGATGAACTCCAAAACCATCATCCAACAGACGTTCCGGGGTGATGTTCACCTCGAAGCGCGCATTGGATTCCTCTGCGCATTCCAGAATCATCTGGCAGAGGATATCGACATCGGCGGGGACTGCTTTGCGGATTTCGGACATGCCTCAAGTGTATTAAAAAGCGTATTGGCTTGGCTATTTGGTTTTTTGTGCCTCTTTTTTTGAACTTCGCACTAAAGTTGAAGTAAAACTTACCGATAAAATGAATGGGAAGATTATACATTCAACAGGAGAGTCCCTATGAACATCGCAGCAACAGCTTCTGGCAGTAGCTCGTACAGCACCTCGGACAACGCGAAAATTTCTTACAAAAAGGAACAGGATTCGCAAAAGCTCAAAGAAGATTCAGCCAAGGTGATGGAAGAGGCGCAGGAAGAAAAATCGGAAGACCCGATTGAGCAACAAATCCAGAAGTCCATGACGGTCGATGTAACCGCCTGAAAAACAAATTTATCAAGGGACAAGGCTGTCCCGTTTCAGGCATGGATGCCGCGAAATCATAATGGAGGAATTATGAGAATCAGCACATCGACCATGCTGCAGCAGACCAGTCAAAGTGACAAGGTCCAGAATGATCTTACTAAGACCATGCACAAGTTGTCCTCTGGAAAGAGGATCAACTCCGCTTCGGATGACGCTGCAGGTCTGGCTATCGCGAAACGCCTGGAAGCGATGTCGCGTGGATATAAAACCGCAGGTGACAATATCGACTATGCCATTAACGCCTTGAATATCGCTGATAGTGGCAGTTCCTCGGTGTCTGACATCTTGCAGCGCCAGAGTGAGCTGGCGACCCAGGCATCCAGTGATACACTTACGGATTCCGATCGGCAGGCGTTGAATAAGGAATACCAGTCCCTTAACGAGGAATTGGCGCGCACTACCGAATCCACGCAATACAACAACATGGATTTGATCAACGGACAAAGCGATCTGTCTGATGGTTCGGGTACTGTGCAAAGTGGCGCCTCAGCCACGGATCAGACCGAGCTCCCTGCAACGGATCTTACTGGAGCAACGTCCTCTAGTGGTGACATTTCCACGGCGGCAGGGGCCCAGGCGGCTTTGCAGTCGGTGTCACAGTCATTGGAAAGCGTCTCTGCAACGCGGGCAAGCATTGGCGCTACAGTGAATACCCTGGAGCACGAATCCAACATCAATCGGGTCATGGAGATCTACAATACAGATGCCGAAAGCCGTATTGAGGATTTGGACTACGCCCAAGGGGTCATGGACCTCGCTCGTCAGGAACTGCTCAACCAGACGGCTACCGATGCGAAGAAGAACTTCAACCAGATCACCAAACACACGGTTCTCGGTCTGTTGCAATAATTCGAGGACCGTGTGAATCCAGCCGAAGCTGCTCAGGCCTACGCTTATAGCGCGGCAATGACTGCGAGCGATTTGAAATCGCATCAGATGCTCCTAGAGCGAGCCTTGTTACTCCTTGCTCACGCCCGTAATGGCGATTTACAAAGCCGCAATCGAGCCCAGGACATCGTTTCGCAGTTGCAGAACAGTTTAAATCTGGCTCATGCACCTGCCCGAAAACTCTTTGAGGTATTCGGATATATCTGGGATGCACTGG
Organism: Fibrobacteraceae bacterium; assembly: GCA_035470605.1. Taxonomy (GTDB): domain Bacteria; phylum Fibrobacterota; class Fibrobacteria; order Fibrobacterales; family Fibrobacteraceae; genus CAIRAY01. The sequence goes on along the minus strand of DATIQS010000221.1, from coordinate 3,907 downwards.
AGTGGAAAGAAGCCTCCTATTTGGATCGCGCCGAAGACATGCTTCGGCAAATGCTCGATCTTGTCGTCCGTGTGCAACGCCAGTAAGATTTGACGTCCATCTCTAACGTCGAAGCGTCGTTCTCTTACATTTTGATATCCGTTTACTTTGATTTGCGTCTTGCTTGCCTCGCAGCCAGTTGGCGCACGTTGCGAGGGAGGACTTCCTCGTGCCAATGCTTCCATTCTGCGTAATGAAGAAACTCCCGTTCCCTGCGCCGGAACACAGGGCCATGCACCACCCGACGCTGGTTACGCTTTTCTGGAGGAATAATGCAATGCAGGCATTCATGGTAGAGGATTCCTCGTAGGGCATAGTCGGGACAGTTTTCAAAATCATAGCCGCGAGAAATGCTCACCAAATCCACCTCCTCGCCGGTATGTGGATCGCGTCGTTTGCTATGGAACGACAAACCTCCATAACGACCGGACCAAGTCACTAGGCAATGTAGATTACCTCCGAAATAGGTTTGGTTCACCCATTGAAAATGTGGAGTCAGGTCATGGACATGACCTTTGGGACGGATCGGGGGAATGCGATCCCCGTGACGTAAAGGCATTTGTCCCCGGGAAAGCAACAAGTTGTCCGTCTCTTGCCAAATCCGGTGTTCTAGTTCCCGGAGTTCTGCCCTTTGTTCCGGCGTTTTGCGATGTTGAGCCAGCTCACACCACTGTCGCAACAACGCTCGTACCGAATCAAAAGCGTCATCGCGCATATAGGCTGGCAGAGTTAGGGTTGAATGGCCTCCTTTGGATTCAAGCCTCCATCCCTTGTGCAATCTGGATGCAAAGACAAGATTTGGTCCTTCTTTGGGTTTTGGTGCAGGCCCATTTTTGGGGAACCAGGAGGGAAAAAGATCCAACTGAAAAATGTCGCGCAACAGGCGTTTCATGGCTACAAAGTTGCATCTATGATCAGAGAATGTCCAGATCGAATATTCTCAACTGGTTCTTGGTTTGGGGGAATGCAGGGGAAAAATTTGGAACGTTGGAAAAACTTTGAATTCCGTGCGAAAAATGAGAAAAGCAAATTTAGTGCCATGTGTGAACTTGTATGGTGCTACAGTTATTCAACTTTGAGAAAGTTTAGTTGGAAAATCTTTAAAAGCTTGAGAATCCAATGATTCTTTGGCTTGTAAAATAGCTGTAAACTATTTTTTACGGTATGCGGATCTTTTTTGCTAGCTTTTCTCTGAAAAATAGTATAGGCCTCATGTTCCGGGGGTAGGTATGTTGTGGAGTTTTATTTCAAAAGTAGTCGCACCTATGAGCCTGCTGGCTCTGTCTGTAGGGGCTTTGGTTTTGGATCCGTCCCCGATCAATACGACGGAGGCGAAGCTCAACAAATTGCTTGAGTACCAGATTTTTGGCGCTGATTACGTCCGTGCAGGCTCTGAATTAGGCCTTACCAATTCTAAAGGTTATTTCGGCTCTAATCTTGAGGTTACAGCCACTAATGGGGCGTGGCAGATTTATCCTACCACCATTATTGGTGGTGATGGCGGAGGTTCTGCCAAATTTATGGACAACTGTAAATTTTACAATGACGTTCTCATTGAGGGCTCATTGACTCTCCAGAATCAAAACTATTTCTATCCCACAGACAGTCTATCCGGTTCCATCTTGGCTTACGACTCCCTGCTTTCGGGCTCGCCGACTGTCGCCTCAGGAGTTACGGTATATTCCACTTCTAGCGCGTGGCCTTCCTCCCTAAGAGCCCTTCAGGAAGACTTGTCCATTCCAACCCTTGATGTCGGCAGTTGTGTCTCCGACGACCCCAATTACCCAAATGGCTCCAATATTGAAGTGAATCCAGATAATAACCTAGGAAGCGCTTACGATGTAAAAATTATCGACGCGAGCTCTATCAACGATAGCGTGGTGGACTATTGTTTTGGAAACATTACAGGGAATCCCAATGGATACAAGGTCCTCTTCAAGAAAAAGAGCAACCAAATTCTTCGCATATTTGTTCTTGGAACTTACTCCTTTAACCAAAAACACTCCTTTGGCATCACAACTGGCGGCGACACCCTGATCTCCCCTAACGATTATGATGGTTCTATGTTGGTTTATTTAAATGGTGGAGTTTCGGCGACCAACGCGGATAGTGTTCAGTGGATGGGGTCATTTATCATTCCTGATACCTTAGCCTTGTGGCAGAAGACAGCCCTTACTGGCCAAATAGCGGCTCAGGCCTTGACTATCCAGAATTATCTTAACGGCGAAAAATTCAAATATGTTCCATTCAATTCCGCTGTGGTAGATCCATCGGTTTCCGTCGATGGCGATAGCGCCCTATCCGAAGCGAATACCAGCGCCCGTACCGTGACTATCAGTCTGGACAAGGCGGCGACCATTGAGGTGTCCTTGCATTATCATCTCGTTTGGGGCTCGTCCAACCCGGCGAGTTCTGCGGATTTTACATCTGCTGACACGGCCGGAGTCCTTAGCATTTCTCCTGGTGATTCCACAGCATCCTTTACCTTGCAGGTTTTTGACGACACTCTGGTCGAGGGAACAGAGACCTTTTTCCTGATTCTGGACAGCATCGATGGGGCTCTCTTCCCTGATGAAGCGGATTCGCTGAAAATTTCTATGAGTATTCTAGACAATGACAACTCAGCGAAAAACACCGCCCCCATGACAAAAGACACATCTGTTACCTTGATCGAGGATTCCATTTATGTGTTTTCTGCAAGTGACTTCCCCTTCAGCGATACGGGCACCGCTCCCATCAGTCTTAGTGCCGTGTCCATCGTAACCATTCCTGATAAGGGGACTCTTTGGTTGGATTTGGATCAGAACGGAGCTATCGCTGCGGATGGTTCCGAGAATATTGCCGCAGGCGATTCCCTGTTAATCTCCGATTTGGTTTATTTGAACTTCTTGCCGGATACCAATGCTTTTGGGATTCCGTATACTTCCTTTACCTTCAGCGTTTCCGATGGAAAACTCTCCTCTGGAAACGCCACCATGACTATTAACATGACTGCGGTGAACGATACGCCCTCCATCAGTGCCCTGACGGACACCTCCATTGATGAGGATGGAACTACCGGTGCGCGCACCTTCACGATTTCGGACGTGGAGACCGCCGTAGGTAGCTTGACGGTGACGGCTTCTTCAAGCAATACCGCTCTGGTGGCTGCTTCTGGGATTGTTCTAGGTGGTTCCGGTGCCAGCCGGACGATCATGGTTACTCCTTTGGCCAATCAGAATGGAACAACGGTGATCACGGTGGTTGTCTCCGACGGGGCGCTGGCTGACACCACGATATGGACATTGACCGTCACTTCTGTGAATGATGCCCCGGTGGCTGTCGCTGATAGTGTTTCTGGCCTGGAGGATTCGTTACTGTCTGTTCCTCTTTCCTCCTTGCTCTCCAATGATTCCGACGTGGATGACGATGTTTTGACTGTCTCCTCCGTTTATGACGTAACCCATGGTTCGGTAAGCCTGAATGGGGACTCCGTGGTTTTTACTCCAGCCGCGGACTATTACGGTACAGCTACGTTTTCCTACGTAGTGAGTGACGGTAACGGAGGGTTAGATACGGCGCTAGTGACGATCGAGGTGATCCACGTTAATACGGCTCCAGAGTTGACTCTTTCCGACCAAAGCACCCTGGAGGACGCGATTTATCGTGATACGGCTGTTGCTGTCGATCCAGACGATGACGAGGTGCTGACGTATACGCTAGTGGATCCTCCTAGTGGTTTGAAAATTGACTCTGCCACAGGGGAACTTACTTGGACTCCAGAGAATGACGATGTGGGTTCCTATACGGTGACCGTGGTGGTAACCGACGCCTCTGGAGCCTCAGACACGGCGAGTTATGTTCTGACGGTGATCAACGTCAACGATGC
>DATIQS010000220.1:0-5863 GCA_035470605.1 Fibrobacteraceae bacterium | reverse complement strand
CTCTGCAAGTACCATCTTGTATTTACGCCAAAATACCGAAGGAAGGTCATTTACCACCAACTACGCCTGGACATTCAGGGATACATCAGGAATCTCTGCAAATGGAAGGGAGTTGATATCATCGAGGGGCATATGATGGCGAACCATATCCATCTTCTGGTGTCCATCCCGCCGAAGTACAGCGTGTCCTCGTTCATGGGGTACCTGAAGGGCAAGTCCGCGATGATGATCTTTGAAAAGCATGCAAACCTGAAATACAAGTTCGGGAACCGGCATTTCTGGTCGACCGGATACTACGTGAGCACCGTTGGGCTGAACACGCCCACGATCCACTGTCCCCCTTCCCCCCTCCACGTGAGCTTCCGGTCGTTCGCTCCTTTTCTGGTATCAAGCCTTAGTCAACCAACTGCAGCCGTTAGGATAAACCAGGCCGGAAGGATTCCCTTTGTGCGTACCAGGGGATTGTATTTGGGAACTGTGGAAGAATTCCTTTCTGGAGCCACAACAACGTCTATATTTTCTCCATGCACTTAACTCGGATTTATACCCGTGCTGGCGATAAGGGGCTGACTAGTTTGGCATCCGGGGAACGTGTGCCCAAAAATCATCCCCGTCTGGAGACCTATGGAACCTCAGATGAGTTGAATTGCGTGCTCGGGCACCTGCGAACGCAACTTCATGGGGATTCACTGAACCGGACTGGCGCCTTGATTGCGATGTTGCAGGATCGCCTGTTTGACCTGGGGACACGTCTCGCAACGACCCCAGGGAAGGAGTGGCCGAATATGCCGGGTCTGCGCCAGGAGGATGTGGACCAACTGGAGAAATGGATCGACGAGTTCAATGCGGAACTTCCTCCCCTGCGTTCCTTTGTGCTGCCTGGGGCTTCCCTTTGTAACGCGGATGCGCATTTGGCTCGAACGGTGTGCCGCCGTTTGGAACGTCAATTGTGTAGTTTTGCCGAGACAGAAGAGCTTTCTCCGGTGTTGGCTGCCTGGGTGAATCGTCTGTCGGATCTGCTGTTCGTGTTGGCTCGTTGGTATGCTCATACGGATGGCCTTGAGGAACCTTTGTGGACCCAGCGTCCAGCATGATCACGTGGGGGCGAATGGTTTCGCCGGAAAACCGCCTTGGGCGGGTTGCAGGCGATTCTCACATCCAAAAAAAATTGCTCTTTTCGAGATGCGATGACCCCGTTCCGGCTCAAGGGCTGAGGCTCCTTGTTGTCGAGGTGGCGATTTTTCTATGCCTTAGTTTGTTTGCCTGTAGCGACGAGAAGCCTGAGTTGCAGATGGAGGCTGGTTCGACGGTGTCGTCTTACACCCGTAGGGCCACGGGTTTCCAGATTGATTCGATCCCCGGTTTTCAGGTGCTTACGATTGTCACTCCATGGGGGGGGCAGGGGTTGCGTTTGCGCTGGCTGCTGCGGGATTCTGTATCGAATTGCCCTGATTGCGAGGTGCCAGATTCGCTTTTGTCGTTGCCTGTCTTGCGGATTCCCTTGCACCGCGTGGTGGCGCTTTCCTCGACTCATCTGGCGCTATTAGCGGAGCTGGGGGCGCTGGATCGCGTGGTTGGGGTCTCCAGGCTGGATTTGGTGCAGGATTCCACAATGCGTGCGAAGTTGAAGGCTCAAGGGGTGGCTGAGGTGGGGTATGGCCCTTCGATCCAGGTGGAGTCTGTGCTGAAACTTGTCCCTGACGCGGTGTTTACGTTTGGAGTGGGTGATCCACAGATGGATGATTATGGCGCTTTGCAGATGGCTCATTTGCCGGTTTTGGTGCTTTCGGAGTGGATGGAACCACATCCTTTGGGACGTCTGGAGTGGATTCGCCTGATGGGAGTTCTGTTGCATCGGGAGGCGCTTGCAGATTCACTGTTCCTTGGTCGAGTGCGTTCCTACGATTCGCTGGTCGAGATGGTGCAGCATTGTCCCGATACCCCCACGGTGATGACGGGGGCTCCTTCGGGCCAAACTTGGTATCTGACGGGGGGCCGTAATTACTTTGCGGCTCTGATGCGCGATGCGGGAGCGCGTTATTTCTGGACGGATGATACCACGCGTGGGGGGATTCAGAGTTCATTTGAACGGGTCTTTTCGATCGCTTCTGAAGCGAATTTTTGGCTGAATCCGGGTTATTGGTCCTCCCGCGAAGAGGCCCTGGCTGCAGATTCCCGAGTACAGTTGTTCTCTGCCTGGAAACAAGGACACGTGTTTCAGCATGGGAAAAATTTTTGGGAGTTGGGTATGGTTCGTCCTGATTTGGTTCTCACTGATTTGGTCGCGATCCTTCATCCAGAAGCGCTGCCGAATCACAAACTGGTGTTTTATCAGGCCCTTGGAAAATGAGAAAACCGCCCAGGTGTGGACGGTTCTTTATTTGGTGAAGAGACACCGGGGAGGTTATTCGTCCTCGTATTCATCGTCGTCTTCATCCTCCTCCTCGTCATCCTCGTATTCATCCTCGTCACTAACAGACGCGGCGGGAACGGGAGCTGGGGCGGGGGCCTCTTCTACGGCTTTGGCTCTTTTCGCTTTTGGGCTCTTGGATGGAGAAGATTTGCCGGCTTTGAACCAAAGGGTAACACCTGCGTTGCCGACTAGGTTGCCTGTGACGCCCCAGGTTTTGGTGTCACCTGTGGCGCGAGCGGCAATCCCCATGGATGTATGTACGGAAAGCATATTGGGAACGATTTGGTATTCGATACGGAAGGGAACTTCTAGATAAGCAATGGCATTGTCAGCCTCGTCCTTGACGGTTGTATAATCCAAGCCAGCGCCCAGGAACGCATTCACATTCCCGACGGAGACTAGGGAAAAAAGGCCCTGTAAGGCAACGTCGGCGTTTGTTTTAGAACCGTCATTATAAACATTCAGGATTCCGTTGAATAGGAACGAACCGTTCACTTTATAATTCAATGCAACGCCGTTGCATCCTGCTAGAGACTGGTCATATCCGATTCCCATCTGGGCTGAGGCGCCGATCGTCAGCAAGCCTGCTAAGGCTAGGACTTTAAAAACTCGATTCATAAGTTCTCCGTTTTCTGGGGGGTGAATGGGCCAAAAATAGATTATCCCTATTGATGTGGATGCGATGAAACAGGCTTAATCCTAGATCCCGCTGTTGTACACAGGAGGGGAGCTGTGCAGTAGCGGCTAAAGCCACACAGGCATATCAAAACGGAGATATCATCCAACTGATCGGCTGCTGCTCACGGTCACTGCGTTCCGCAACATGAGCCTACCTTAAATATGTCTCCGGCCGATGTGCATTTCGTTGGTAAAACTGTGTTTGACCCTGCAGGCCTGTCTACCGACAGGCTCAGTCGCACCCTCCTTGGTGCTTGATGTGGATCGGGGAGTGGAGGCCAAAAGCTTGTGGTATAAGAAATCGTGGGCGAGTCGACCCGGTCAACTGAAAGTCTCTGTGCCTCTGGGGTTCAAAAAACACCTCGTGTCTCCTCAACGCAAACATGTACCAAATATTTTTGCTGCAAAACTTGTCGTAAAACTTAAAGTATTTCTGCACACGAACCGATGAACAGGAGTGGCCTACAACCCCAAGAGGTACTCCATGGATCACATGCAGTCCATTCAAAATTCTGGCTTCTCCAGTTCCGTTTGGGATACTGAGGAAGAAGACTCCAGCATGGTGCCCCCTCCCCCGCCAGAAGAGGAAACGCCTCCCGCCACTGAGGACTCCTATGAGCCATCGGAAGAGGCTGCATCCACCTCAGATGCGCAAGGGGAAATTCAAGGCAAATTTTCGGATTTTGATATGGAGGCCTTCCACGCGGAAATCCGGGACAAATTACTGGAGCAGGTAGAACAGGCTCAGGAGAGCGATGGAAGCTCGGATTGGAGCACTGACGATCTTTTGTATTCCGTGGGCGACGATGTCGAGGCCGCCGACGTCCCCGAAGAATATAATGCGGACAACACGGCACAGCGCATTGTGGATTTTGCCCTGCAGTTCCGCGACTTGGCTCCAGAACTCTCTGATGAGGAATACATCGAAGAAATTCGTGCCGCAATTCAGGAAGGATTCAGCCAGGCCCAGGATCAGTTGGGAAATCTCCCTGACTCCAGTGCCAAACTGTTCAACGACACCTACGAAGCTGCCATGTCCAAGCTCGATGATGTGCTGGAGGAATGGACCTCGAATTCAGAATCCTAGCCATCCCTCAATCCCGCAAGACGCACCCGTTCTTTTGCATATTTACTCCACGAAGTTGCTTCTAACTCTTCCAGGGGTATCTATGAGGGGTGCGTTGATTGCCGTACTTCTGGAGCGTATCAGTGCTATGGCGAGCGATTTGCAACCTATAACCCGACGGCTGGTGCTGATACGTCATACTGGCCCTGTGAGGATGGTTATGCGTGTAGTGCGGAACATCCGCAGGCTTATTATGGCGCATATACCTTTCCCACGATAGATACCACTGTGGATGCGGTGGATGGATATGTCGACAGTATGGCTACCAGTATACTTGCCATCGTCATGAAGCTTTGGCATACGCCCAAGCCGCCGCTGCGGCAGGGGTGGGCAGTGGTGCCATCAAAAAAACAGTTTGGGAGGAACGCGTTTTTGTGACCCGTGGAATGCTTGCGAATCAATTGTGCATGAGCCTGCTAGGAAATCGGGTGGAAACTTTGTTTGTAAACTTTTGACGTGACACAGCGTTTCAGTCGCCAGAGTACAAGAAGCTCTGCGTCTGTTTGCCCGTTTGAATACGCACAATTTGGAGTTGCGCTGAGGCCGGCAATGCCAGGAGATTTTCTCCCGTGTTTCCCTCCCAGGCATATTCCCGGAGCAAATGTCCCTGCACATCGTAAATTTTTGCCATTACAGGCTGGGTCTTGGGCAGAAGAATCCGCAGAAGTCTTCCAGAAAGGCTCACCTGAGTCATTCCCGTTTCCTCCATCGCCAAACGAGTGGTTGTAGACGAAGACGCATCGAAACTACTGGACGAAGATACGGTGTGGCTACCTTGGGAACTTGAGGATACAACGGTGACTCCTGAAAGGCTGCTCACCACGAGGTCGGCAGAAACGATACGAGAATCGTTACCCGCGTCGACCTTTACGGAAACCTTGTAAGTTCCAGTGGTGCTGATGGTGAGCGTCTGGTTTGTGTCTCCTGATATCGGAGAATCATTGAGATACCATTGATAGGCATAACCGGATGGAGCGGTCAACACATTGCCGGACTGGGTGGCTGTCAAGTTGTCACGCTGATAAAAGCTATTAATGATGGAAGCCAACGCTTTAGCCCCTTCCGCATTGGGATGAACGCTGTCACTTGCATACCAGGACTTGTTGGTAAAGGTGGAGTGCAGGTCAATCACATTCAGCCCCATGTCCAACCCAACCTGTAGAATTTGAGGATTGATGCGCAGAGTCAGGGACGTGTCCAAGATGTTCCATAAGGCGTAATTCGCGTAAGGCGCCAAACAAATCCAAATTTGGGGTGCAGGACTCAACGTTTGAAACGTATCGATCAGGTCCTTGTAGTCTTCAGGAAATACATCCTGATTGGAGTACCAGTTGCTGTAAGAGGTATTGGCGTCGTTGGTACCGAGTTCGACGATGATAACATCAGGTGTCGCTGCCAGGGCGTTCGCAATGTAGCCAGTGGACCAATAAGAGACGTAGCTCCCTGTTTTTAGTAGAGTCGCTCCGCTGTAGCCGAAATTGCTGACCGTGTAGTTGCTTCCCAATGTGTCCTGCCATTGAGTGGGATAGTCTTCCTGCCAGTTCAGACCATAACCGGCGGTGATGCTATTGCCTACGCAAGCGATTTTTGTGGTGGCGAAGGAGGGGAGGCTTGCCAACACGAGAAGGAGAACCGTGAGTTTTGAG
>DATIQS010000219.1:0-5528 GCA_035470605.1 Fibrobacteraceae bacterium | reverse complement strand
AACGTTTCCCCAGTGTGGAGTACGCACTGAAGAAAGCGGCATCGAAGGGGAAGGCCAGGAATGGATTTGGATTGTCGATCCGATTGACGGAACGGTGAATTTTTCCCGTGGGATGCCCATGTGGGGAATCTCAATTGCCTTGATGAATCAAGGATCGCCCAGGCTTGCCGTTTGTTATCTTCCCCGGATTGATGAGATGTACACCGCCATTCAGGGGCAGGGGGCCTTTTGCAACGGAGTTCCAATTCATGTAAGCGCGACAACGGAATTAGCGCGGGCGGTGGTTTCCAATGGAGACTTCAATGTTGGCCCGACGGAAGGGATTCCTGCTCTAAACGCGCGCAATCTGCGTATTTTCACCGCTCAGGCAGCAAAAATGCAACGTGTAAAAAGCGTAGGCTCCGCAGTCGTGGAAGGTTGCTTCGTGGCTGCAGGTCGTTTGGATTTATACAGCATGACCATGAGCTACCCCTGGGATATCGCAGGAGTGTCGCTCCTCGTGCAAGAAGCGGCTGGGCGCGTATCGATGATTGATGGGAGCCCGCTACAAATAAGAGATGGTGCAGAAGTCCTGTTCAGCAATGGAATTTTACACCAATCCTATTTGGACAATGTATATCCTGGATTCGAATCCTCTACATGAGGAGATCAAACTGCGCAAAGCTTTGACGCAGAGTTTCCTTCAAGTCATCCAATATTTTGACTGGGTCTCCATTTTCCTGACCGGTTGCCCATTTTTCCAGGGAAAAGGCTAAATCACCGGCAGCAACAAAGCGCATGTTGCGACAAGCCCCCTTCAAGGAGTGCGCCAAATAATGAACCTCGTTTTTATCCGAGGGCAAGACGGTCTGGAGCTTTGGCAGAGCCTCTTTCGTAAAAGAAAGAAGATCCCCAAGAAATTCCCGGTAATCCTCTTTGCTGATTCCCAGCTCTTCCAATGCGACGTTTTCATCGACAAGCATACGCACCCCTTGTTTCGTCCACCTTATCAAATACAATAGAAGCCGTCAAGATTTTCCTCCACGTTTCTTCCAAAAATGCAAGAAGACTCCACACGCGAGTCCAACCCCAAAAAACGAAAGACCGGTTTCCACCTTTTCATGCACCGCGACTAAATGTCCAGCAAAACGATCCACCAGCAAAAGGGTGACAATCGCCACGACCATAACCAGGTTCCAACGTTGAACGCCATTCAACTTTTCAGGGAGCATGAAAGCCTCCAGAAACCAAGACCACACATCCAATCCCGGTCAAACAAAACAAACTCACCAAAATATTAGCGACAAAAAAATCTCCATTCATCCGATCAAGGTCACTGGATTTACGCAAGGTATGGATGAAAAGCAAGGCCAGTCCACAAGCCGCCTGACTGATCCACCAAGGCCAAGGCAAATGGAATCCAAATCCGACGATAATTCCAGTGACCAACATGGCCAAATGCAAAATCAACGCAATGCGCAACGCCGCATCAATTCCGAATTGCACGGGAATAGAATGCAACCCCTGTTCTCGATCGCTCGCCTCATCCTGAGTGGCATAAATAATGTCAAATCCAGCAATCCAAAACAGCAACATAAGTCCAAGAAGCACAGGGAATAAAGCGAATTCCCCCCGTACTGCGATCCAAGCTCCTAGGGGAGACATGCCAATCGCGGCTCCGAGGAACAAATGGCAGGTCCAGAAATAGCGTTTCCAAAAGGAGTAGGAAAGCAAAAACAACCAAACAGGAAGAGCGCACACAAAAGCCAAACGATTGAGAAGAGCGGCTCCGAAAAGGAACAAACCCCCATTGAAAATGATAAAAGCAAGCACCTGAGCTTTGGAAAGTTTACCACTAGGCAAATGACGTTGTGCTGTCCGTGGATTCGCCGCATCGTAGCGAACATCCGCTAGGCGGTTAAAGGCCATGGCGGAACTCCGTGCCGTAGCCATGCAAAGCAGAATCAGGCCCAGGGTTCTCCAATCCGGGAGTCCTTGAGCGGCCATGAGCATGGAGGCCAATGCGAAGGGAAGGGCAAACAATGTATGCGAGAATCGCACCAGTTCCAGAAACATGCGAGTCTGGCGTAAAGCCGCAATCACAGTTTCCCCCATTGCGGCTGCATTTTATGGGGAATGCCTAGCTGGTCCAGTACCTTAGCAACGACGGTATCCGCTACTTCCTCAATTGTCCGTGGATGGTGATAAAAACTGGGGCAAGCGGGAACGATGCGCGCACCAGCCTCCTCAAGGCGAAGAAGATTTTCCAAATGGATTCGAGAAAGCGGCATTTCGCGGGGAACCAGTACCAGGGGGCGCCGTTCCTTGAGGCAGACATCAGCAGCGCGCAGCAATAAAGTTTCTGCACTTCCCGAAGCTAATCGTCCGATCGTTCCCATGGTACACGGGATTACCGCCATCCCGGCATAATAAGAGGAACCACTGGCAGGTGCCGCAAATAAATCATCATTGGCAAACAAAGTCGCAGCCTTTTTCAGACACTCCGCCTGACCTTCCCAGTCCAGCACATCCTTGCCACAAGCCGAAACCATAACATCCACCGGATGATGCAAGGAATGCATAGAATGCAAAAAACGCGCGGCATATAAAGCACCACTAGCGCCTGTAATTCCAAGCAACCAACGTGCTGGATTTGAAACGCTAGGCACGGGAATTCTCCTTAACCATGACAGAAAAATAGGCGATTCCGAAATCCAAAGCCACGGTTGTCTGTTCCTCCAACCCGTGTTTGCGGGCCACATCCTTGAATCCAGAGGCAGAGACAAATCGTTGGACAGAGCGCACTAAATATTCGTAGGCGGAACGACGACCGCTAAACAAGGCTCCCACCAAAGGAATCGCAACCGGAGCGATGACTTGATAGAAAAAGCGGCTCACCCAAGTGGTCGGTCGAAAAAACTCCAATGCGACAAGACGCCCTCCAGGGCGTAGGACGCGACGGATTTCCGCAAGCCCCGCATCCAACGAGTCTAAGTTACGCAGGCCAAATCCGCAGAGGACCACATCAAAAGAGTCATCGGAGAATGGAAGATGCAAGGCATCCAATTGCAGGGAAACGCCTTCCGGCCATTTCCGTCGCGCAATCCGTAGCATTCCTAAAGAAAAATCCCCCACGAGTCCAGACACAGAGCCCCATTGTTTCTGATAAGCCGCGAGGAAATCCCCTGTTCCTCCGCACAAATCTAAGACGTCTCGGCCAGGACCTGCCGCAAGACTCGCACGACGACGCCAGGCTACGTCTCGACGCAGACTTAAAAATCGATTTAAAAAATCGTAGTGGGCGGAGATCCGGTCAAACATCTGCTGGACAGCTAGGGACATTGTAGGGCAATATAGAGCTTAATCCCTGGGTTGTCCAGCTTCATTCAAAGGATTTGTTCTTCCATCCAGAATTCTCCGCCGAACCCGAATAAGCCCTTCTCTCCAGGATCGGTTTGTCCTAACAGCCGCTGACCATCTAGGCAGCATTATTTAAATCCGTCGATTTCTCTCTGGGCATTTAGGGAATACTTTTGTTATGAAGTCTGCCGTATTGTCGTTACGGGAAACAAATCACAAGCAAAGAGGAAAGGATGCGACTCAATTTTATTGTCCTGGGAATTTCACTCGTTTTATCGGGATTCCAAATGATTCAAGCGGCAACAGATAGCACTTTACGCGAATTGGCGGAAGCACGTGGACGTTATGTGGGCTCTATTCTGAATTCAGAGTGGTTCAATAGCAGTGTTATCAGCGGTTACGAGGATCTTCACAACGCTCAGTTTAACGTGGTCGTCGCTGAGAATGAGATGAAGTTTTACGCAATGGAGCCTTCTCAGAATAGTTTTAGTTACACCAGCGCGGATAAACTTCTTTCCTATGCGGAAACGAATAATATGCGCGTACGCGGGCACTGCCTTGTCTGGCATAGCCAATTGCCCAGTTGGATTTCCAGTGGCTCGTGGACCCGTAGTACTTTGCTTGCTGTGATGAAAAATCATATTCAGACTGTTGTCTCTCATTATAAAGGGCGCATTCAAGAATGGGATGTGGTGAATGAGGCAATCGATGATAATAGTACCCATGATTGGAGGGTTTCCGTGTGGGATTCGGTGATTGGTGATGATTATATTGACTCTGCATTTGTCTGGGCACATGAGGCGGATCCAGATGCGGAACTATACTATAACGATTATGGAATCGAATGGGGTGTAGGATCAGGGACAAAGGCTGGTTTTCTTCTCTCCGCGATTAAAACCTGGATTTCGAATGGAATTCCCATTTCCGGTGTCGGGACACAGACGCACATCAAGAATACTTACACAGGGACGCCTAGTAACGTGAAAGCACTGGCAGACACTCTGGCAAAACTTGGCTTGAAGCTGGCGATTACAGAGTTGGATATTGGCTTTACGAAAGGGACAACACCAAGCGCATCTGATCTGGCTGCTCAAGGGAGCCTTTACGGAGAATTCATGGACGTATTTCTAAATGCGACCAACATGAGCACTTTTGTCATGTGGGGATTTACCGATCGTTACTCTTGGTTGCCCACCTCTATGAGCGAGGATTATGGCTTAATTTACGATTCCTCGTTAACCGAAAAACCCGCCTATGATAGCCTTGTCGCGGCCTTGCAGCGCCACTCCAGTGTGGTGAATAGTTCCGCGTTTTCCAGCTCAGTGACCTCCTCAAGCTCTAAAAATTCTTCTAGTTCCAAGGGTTCTTCGTCTAATGCACTCGTGTCGTCCTCCAGTGAAGATAAATCCCCATATAGTAGCGCAGCCGTTCTACCTGGGATTGTCCAGATCGAAAATTATGACTTGGGCGGACAAAATGTCGCCTATTATGATAGCGATGATGAAAATCAGGGCGGACTTTATCGTTCGGATGCTGTGGATATCGGAACGGATTCTGCGACGGGAGATTATGTGGTGGCCTGGACCGCTGCGGGTGAATGGTTAGAATACACCGTCCAGGTAGAAGAGTCAGGCCCGATGGTTCTGACTGCACACGTTGCCTCCAACCAGTCTACGGGTATTTTCAAACTTCAATTGGACGGAAATGATGTCACGGGTTCCATTTCTATTCCGAGCACTGAGAGTTGGAATACCTATACAGATATCGTGGATACGACGTCTTCGCTTTCCGCTGGCGAGCATGTGCTCCGTCTCTCCATTGAGGCCGCCTCCTTTAATATCGACTGGCTCAAGTTTGAGAATCTGACCAGCGAAGTGAAGATGCCATACCGAATTTCTCCGAATCTGCTAGAGTTGCATCGAGTGGATTTGTTGGGCAGAAAGGTTCAATAGGGAGCCTTTTGCACTGATCTTAACCGTAAAGAGGCCAAGTGTTCTGAGCGCTTTTTGTATGTAGGGCGCCTCTAAAAATTTCCGCTTAGCTCATTCCGGCTACGATTGCGCCCCCTAGCTTACTCCAAGTAAGCCCTACTCAGCGGCATAGCCGCAAGTGATTGCTCAGCCGGTCGTTTTGCCTGTTTTCCCTTGAGTTGCATCCATCTCGCTCGCACAAGCAAATCTTCTTCAGGG
>DATIQS010000218.1:0-2874 GCA_035470605.1 Fibrobacteraceae bacterium | reverse complement strand
AACAGGCAAAACGACCGGCTGAGCAACCACTTGCGGCTGTGCCGCTTAGTGGGGTGCTGTCCTCTATGAGGAAGGCCTACTTGGAGTAGGTTGAGGACGGATTTGTCTGTTTTGATGATATCTCCGTCCTGATATGCCAGTTAGGCTTTAGCCGTTACTGGCACAGATCCTCTTTGCTCGATTACGGAGACATTCTCTTTGTGTACAACTGCTGACTTTAGGTTAATACAACAAAAATCCCCCAAGTTTTCTAAAAATATTGACTTTCCAGTCATTTTTTTATCTTTGGGTCATTCTGGAACATCCTGAAATCTTGGGCAGGAAACTGCCGTAGTATTGGTTGTGTCCAGAAATAGGATAGGAAGGCAAAATGGAGATAACCGCGTTTGGGATGGCACTATTATTTATGGGGGGGCTGGGCGGACTCCTTGCGGGAGCCATCGCCTTAGCCAATCGCAAGCTCTATGTCTATGAAGACCCTCGTATTGATGAAGTAGAAGCCATGCTCCCAGGGAATAACTGCGGAGCCTGCGGCCAACCTGGTTGCCATGCTTTTTCGGAATCCTTGGTCAAAAAACAGAGTAATCCCGCCCAATGCACCGTCAGTTCCTTGGAGAGCAAACAAGCGATTGCAGCCCATTTGGGGATGGATTTAGGGAATACGGAAAAACGTGTAGCCCGCCTAGCCTGTGCTGGTGGAAACCACGTGGCTCGTCAGCGGACCCGCTATGTAGGAATGTCATCCTGCCGAGCTGCAGCCTTAGTTGCTGGTGGAGGCAAAGGCTGCGTCTGGGGGTGCCTAGGATTGCAAGATTGTGGACGGGTTTGCAAATTCGGTGCCATTTCCTTTAATCGCAACGGCCTCCCCGTGGTGGATCCAAACAAATGTACTGCCTGTGGAGATTGCGTTGCCGTCTGTCCAAAACAACTGTTTTCGATTCACCCGATTTCTCATCGACTCTGGGTGAACTGCCGCAACCAGGAAATGGGCGAAGCCGCAGAAGCGGAATGTAACGTGGCTTGCATCGCCTGCGGGAAATGCGCCATGGATTCGGCGAGTGGCCTCGTGGTTATGAAAAATCATTTACCAGTCGTGGATTACGAATTGAATGACTTCGCACAACGCTCCATTATTCAACGCTGTCCGACAGGCGCAATCGTCTGGATCAACGATCAGAACCAATTTGAAACCGGTGCTGCGGCAAAACGGGTGATCCGCAAATCGGCTCTTCCTGTTGGATAGGAGGTGATCATGTTTTTTCGTAAAGCCAAATTTTCCTCTCCAGTTCGAGCGTCCTCATCCGAGTCTCGCCAGATGTCCCCTATGGCCGCCATTGCCGTTGTGGAGCATCAGGTCTGCGATCCTGGTTGGCTTCCATCCCGTTCGATCAGCCAACTGGTCGGCATGACTTTGGGAGGACTTCGTACCTCGGCGATCTTCACCAACACGAATCTAAACGAACAGGCTAGTGCCTTATCCCATCTGGCTCAAAAAACATTGCCCGTTGTGCTACATGTACAGGACAATGCCAGTGGCAACAATCAGACATTACGCTTACCCTTTTTCCGCTTTTTTGCTGGTTCTCCACAACAGTCCGTAGATTTCACCTTAATTGCACATAAATTATCAGAGCAAACACTCCTCCCAATCATGGTCATCCACTCCGGCTGTTCTGCTGCATTTAGGCTCCCCTCTACGGAAGCCCTCCAGAATTTTTTAGGCAAGGGAGGCGACCAAATCACGACCCCCACTCCAGCGCAACGGATGTTATTCGGCGAGAATCGTCTGCGAATACCGCAATTTTGGGATGCGGACATTCCGATGACGTCCGGCCTAGAGGTCCCTGCGGCTTTGCGTGACCGACAGTGGGCTGCCCGCCAGACCTTTTTTGCAGACCATGTTCCTTCCATATTGCAGGAGAGTCTTCGCGACTTTGCAGAGCGTTTTGGTCGTTTATACGAGGCAGCGGAATTCCGTCATGAATCGTCCCCCCATCAAGTGGTAACAACGGAAGAGCTTCCTACAGACCTGTCGGCCAGTGCCCCGCTTGTCAAGGTAAATTTCCTGACTCCAGAACTGCATCAAAAACTTTCGGGAATGACCTTGTCTTTTATCGACAGGAATCATTCTCGTGCGTTGTCTACAGCACTGAATCTTCAAGGATTCTCTCTAGTGCACTATGGTCCGATTGATGCCCAGGCTGTCGATGCCGCTCTGGCCTTGGATGCGCAAACGCCAATGGGCACAGCTCGAACGATCTTCCTCCATCAAAGCGTCGGCAGTCCAAAGGAAGATCTCTATAACCAGCAAGTCCTGGATGGTTATCCCGATGTTCCTCGTCATGCCCCGGATGCGGGGCCCCTGCCCAACTATCCATTGACCGCCTCTTCTGCCCTAGAAAATCATCCGGTATTAACGGAGCCCCCTTTGGCAGATTTACACGCCTACTGGGCCCAAAATGGGAAATACTTCGCTTATGGGCTCTTTGAACGAGTCATCGCGACTCCAACCTTGGCCGCCGGGGTTCTGCCTGCAGGATCTGGGCACATGTTGCCTCAAGACACGGAGTACGTAGCAAACCGGATTGTTCTCGCTGCCGATGTCGTGAACACCCTGATTTCCCGGATGCAAAGGGAAAACTATGCCACGGATCTCCTGGATTCCGTCAGCCGCTCTTGGGCCTCGGCAATTTCTATGCGCCTACAAGCCAAAGTGAAATTTTCCGATTTGGCTGCCGAGGCGTTTACACAAGTGCTGCATGATTTTCCTGGAGACAAAGAGGCCTTACGCCACCAAGGCTATAATGCGATGAATTTTTTACCAGAAACATGTTTTCTGGAAGAGCCCTGGGTCGGACATGGTGGCATTCGCAT